>NZ_JBDGBK010000007.1:0-59890 GCF_040910045.1 Enterococcus sp. RTP21361st1_A6_RTP21361_211029
ATAAGAAAACCCGAAAAGAAGGCACTCTCTTCGGGTTTTCGGTCTGTACTGAAATCAAGGTATTATTGGGAATCCCAGCTTAAATCATAGATACCGTAAGGGATTTTATTCTTTATTTAAAACTTTGCAACAGAACCGTTTTGATCATTGGTTCGGGACCGATTGGCATCATGCATGCGATGCTGGCACTTGCAAGAGGGGCTAGTAAAGTCATGATGAATGATTTATCAGAAGCTCGTTTGGAGGATGCTAAGGAAATAATTCCCGACTTGGTTCCATTGACCTCTGATGGATTGCAGGAAAAAGTTTTTGCTGAAACCAATGGTCAAGGGGTAGACCTGTGTATTATTGCCGCGCCGGCACCACAGGCACAAGAAGCAAGTTTCAGTTATATGGCGACAAACGGTCGCTGTCTCTTCTTTGGCGGCTTGCCAAAGGAGAAAGAGGAAGTCAAATTGAACACGAACATTCTTCATTACAAACAATTACGCGTTTTTGGTTGTACTCGTGCCAGCTTGGCAGGCTATCGAACATCCGCACAGCTAGTTGCTAGTGGCAGAATTCCGTTGAAAAAATTGATTACAAAATGTTACACAATCAATGAGTTTCCTCAGGCGCTTGAAAATGCTGTCAATGCAGTAGGTTTGAAAAATGTCATTGTCTTTGACGAATCATTTTAGTTTGATTGCTTCCATTTTCAGTTTCTTTTATAATGAAACAAAACACAAAAAGGTGATAGAAGATGGATGATCAATTGTACGCAGAGGAAAGAAAACAATCAATCGTTAAAATAGTCAATGAGAAAAACCGGATGCAAGTTGCTGAGTTGGCGGAACTTTTCAATGTGACGGGTTCAACGATCCGCAATGATTTGCGAGAACTTGAGAATGAGGGGTTAGTCACTCGAACCCACGGTGGCGTGATTAAACGTGAATTTCAACGAAGTGTTGAGACGATCCCCCAAAATCGGGCCTTTACCAATGAAAAATACCGCATCGCTGAACGTGCGGTCCGATTGATCGAAGAAAATGATATTTTGGCGATTGATACAGGAACATCTTGCCGTGCGTTTGCAGAAAAATTGATCAACAGTCCACTGAAGCATTTGACGATTTTGACCTATGATTTGGAGATTGCCTTATTGATAAGTGAGAAAACCAATTATCAAGTGCAAGTCATTGGCGGTACCATTCGAAATGGCTATCCCTATGTTTCAGGCAGTTCTGTGGCATTGGGATTAGCGGGTTTTTCCGTGGATAAAGTGATTCTAGGCACCACTTCTTTTGACAAGAATTATGGGCATTCAACTCCTAATTATGAAACGGCTGAAATGAAGAAAAGCTTGACCAATATTAGTCGGATCAAAATTGTTCTATGTGAATCCAGCAAGATCAATCAGCGGAGCTTCAAGCAATTTGCTGCACCAGATGAATGTGATTATTTGATTACAGATTCTCATATCACACAAGAGCAGAAAGCTGAACTGGATGGCTTGCGTGTCAACTTGTTGATTGCTTAGGAAAACATATCTAGATATCTGGGTAACGAATTTTGTGAAAGAGCCATCTAAGAGACAGGCCTGAAAGGGAACGAAACATTCCGCTATTCCCTTGAGAGCACGTTTATGTCTTAGTGGCCTTTCCAAACAATTCGATGATTCATTCCAGCAAAAACCACGTCCGAGTGTTTCTAGGACGTGGTTTTCTTTTGATCGGATAATTTTTCTAAAATTGTTTCGGCAACGGCTTGCGGAATGCCCGCTTGCTGGATCTCTGCCACGGAAGCTGCTTGAATGTTTTTCAGCGATTTGAAGGTTTTCATTAGCTGTTGCTTACGTTTTGGTCCTAAACCAGGAATTTCATCCAATCTTGAAGAGAAACTGTTCTTGCTGCGCAATTGTCTGTGGAAAGTAATGGCAAACCGATGAACTTCATCTTGGATTCTTTGCAGCAAAAAGAATTCGACTGAATTTCGTTCGAGCTGAATCGGCTGCAGATCATCGCCAAACAGTAACTCACTGGTTTTATGTTTATTGTTTTTGACAAGACCAGCTACTGGAATATCTAATCCTAACTGGTTATGCAAGACATCTTGTGCGGCGCCTACTTGACCTTTCCCACCATCGATGACGATCAAGTCAGGAAATGGCAATTTCTCTTTCAAAACTCGCGAGTAGCGCCGGTAGATCACTTCCTGCATCGAACCATAATCATCACCGCCTTGTGCGGTTTTGATTTTGTATTTTCGGTAATCATCTTTTGAAGGCTTGCCGTCCACAAAGACGACCATTGCAGAAACTGGATCGGTTCCCATAATGTGAGAGTTGTCAAACGCCTCGATGCGATAAGGGGCCGAAATGCCCATGGCTTCACCTAATTTTTCCACCGCACCGATGGTCCGTTCTTCTGTCCGCTCGATGAGAGCAAACTTCTGATCCAATGCGATTTGCGCGTTTTTATTGGCTAAGTCGACCAATTTTTTCTTGTCACCTCGTTGTGGCTGCAAGACTTTCGTTTTTAGCAGCACTTCTAGAGGTTCCCGTTCAATCGTTTGGGGGACAAAAATTTCTTTTGGGATGAAGTGCTCGTTCTTTTGGTAGAATTGACCGATGAATGTCAAAAAGTCTTCTTCCGCTTCGTTGTAAAAAGGAAACAAGGAGACTTCCCGCTCAATCAATTTTCCTTGGCGGATAAAGAACACTTGGACACACATCCAGCCTTTGTCCACACTGTAACCGAAGACGTCGCGATCAAGCAGATCGGTCAAAGTCATCTTTTGACGCGTCATAACGGTATCGATGGCTTGGATTTGATCGCGCAGTTCCGCAGCACGTTCAAATTCAAGGGATTCAATCGCTTCGCCCATTTTTTCCTTTAGTTCTTTTTGGATCTCAACATGGCCACCGTGGAAAAAGTGTTTGACTTGATCAACGATTTTTCGGTATTCCTTGGGATCCATGTGATGAACGTAAGGACAGACGCACTGTCCCAAATGATAGTAGAGACAAGGGCGTTTTTGCGATGCACCACATTTGCGTAATGGAAACAAGCGGTCCAAGATCCGTTTTGTTTCATTCGCTGCTCGGGCATCCGGATAAGGGCCAAAGTAAAGCGCACCATCTTTCAACACTTTGCGGGTGATGATCAATTTAGGATAGCGTTCATTCGTAACTTTGATAAATGGATAGGACTTGTCGTCCTTCAACATAATATTGTATTTTGGTTTGTTTTTTTGAATGAGATTGATTTCTAACAAAAGCGCTTCAGTATTGGATTCAGTGACGACATATTCAAAGTCGGCGATCTCCTGAACTAAGCGTTCCGTTTTCGTGTCATGACTTCCTGTAAAATAGGAACGTACACGATTTTTTAAAATCTTCGCCTTACCTACATAGATGATCGTACCATTTTTGTCTTTCATCAAGTAACAACCAGGTTGATCGGGTAAGAGAGCTAATTTGTTTTTGATCTGTTCCTTCATTTCAGGGTCCTTTCTAGGTGGTCGTTCACATCTGTTTTACTTTATAGGGGAACGCCAGAGCCCCTATTATTCTATCACAAAATAATTAAGAAACAATGAATGAGTTTTTTTACCAAAAAAATCAGTTCAATCGTAAGAAAAGATTAAGAAGTTGCCTGATGGCATCAAGAGATACCGATTATTCCTCCTGCCATTGTCGGATAAAAGAAGCGCAAGCAGCAAATTCTTTATAGGAATCGCGGGTCCGTTTGATCAAATAAAATTGGCGGCGATAACGCTCGCCTAAATCTTCATGGGGGACATCTCTAGCAGCTCGTGCAGAAATGATTGAACAGCCGAAGCCTTTCTTCAACAATGCAACGATCATCTCATTATTGGCGATTTGTAAAATAGGCGTCTGGATATTTTGCTCTTCTAGATAGCGTTTCATATAATAATAAACCCCAGAACTTTGTTCTCGCACGAGCCACGGTCCGACTGCCGGATCGCCAGCCAATACTAGCTGGTCACTCATCAATGGGTATCGCTCCACGGTAGCAGCGGATAAGGGCTTTTCAATGATCCCTAGGTCAAGCTCGTGTTGCTCTACCGCATGCAGGACAGCGGCAGAGTTCATCATCTCTACTTGAAATTGGATGTGGGGAAAGCGAGTGTATAAGCGCATCAGCAAATCCGGCAGCAAATAGATCGCAAAAGTATGGGAAACACCGATCCGGCATGGAACCAACTGTTGCGTACCTTGTTGGATCTCTTGATAGAGATGCTGCCAATCGTCCAATAAATTCAGCCCTCTTTGATAAAGCAGGTGAGCTTGTGGGGTTGCTGAAATGTTCATGCGGCCATTTCGAATGAAAAGTTGGGTGCTCAATTCTTCTTCTAATTGTTTGATATGGGCGGAGACGGTAGGTTGAGACACGAACAGCAACTCAGCGGCTTTCGAGAAATTCTGTGTTTCGTAAACGATTTTGAACGTTTCTAGTTTTTCCAGCAGTGTAATCACTTCCATTATAAAATCCTATTAAAACTATTATATCAATAAATGTTATAGATGAAAAATGCTGTGTATAATATAAGGCAGTATGAAAGGATGGACAAGAATGAATGTTGAAAAAATCAAACCCGTCAATCTGCAGCCATTTTTACCTGGCTTGTTGTTATCATTTATTGTAGCGGCTGTAGCGAAAGTCTTGGCTCTTTGGCTGCCGCAATTAGGAGGAGCGACTTTGGCGATTTTATTAGGGATCGTTCTAGGCAATACGTTCTTCAATCAAAAACAGTATGCGCAAGGAACGAAATTTGCAGAAAGTCGGCTTTTAGAATATTCGGTTGTATTGCTAGGATTTACGGTTACCTTTCAAACGATCAGTGAGATGGGGATTCGTGGTTTTGTTTTCATAGTATTGATGATGACGATCGTTATTACTGCGGCTTACTTGATTGGCAAGAAGTTGGGATTCAATCAAAAAATGAGTTTGATGATGGCAGGAGGCAATGCGGTCTGCGGTTCTTCTGCGATTGGCGCGATTGCACCAGCCATCCAAGCCGATGATGAAGAAAAAGGGCAGATCATCACACTCGTCAATTTGTTAGGAACAGTGATGATGTTGACATTGCCGTTTCTTGGTCTGGCGTTGTTTGGTTCGGATGTTTTACAAAAAAGCGCACTGTTGGGAGGAACGCTACAATCCGTAGGGCAAGTCGTAGCGGGTGCCAGCTTACTTGATGCAGAGATTGTCAAATATGCCATGCTGTTTAAGATCGCTCGGATCATTTTATTGGTCGTGGTGGTTTTGATTTTCGAACGAATGGTGTCGCAACAAAATCAATCCGCATCCGTCGTAAAACAAAAACGATCGTTGCGTATTCCTTGGTATGTTTTAGGTTTTTTGCTGATTTGTATCTTGAACAGCTTTGTTGCATTGCCAAGTTGGTTGAATGATGCTGCACATTTCATCAGTACCTGGTTTGAGACCATCGCCCTTGCAGCGATCGGCTTGCGCTTAGACTTCCGTAAATTCATGAAAGAAGGACCTAAGTTCCTTTTCTATGGACTTTCAGTCGGTTTGGTTCAAACAATTGCAGCGCTCAGCTTGATCTGGTTGCTGAAAATCTAATACAGGATAAGAAAGAGGCTGGGACAGAAGTGTTAAACTCCGAGAAATAAGGAGGAATACACGGAAATTACTTTTCAAATTTGGGGGTATTTCGACTTATTTCCGAAGGAGTTGCTTCGCCTCTCACCGTTTAGACGTGTTTAGAGCGTGGAACAAAAGTGTTTTTTACTTTTGTTCCACGCTCTATTTTTGTTGAACGCTCTAAAGCATGGCTTGCAAACTTTTTTCAGCGATTTGTTCAATCGGTAGTAGACCGTACTCTTGGCTACTAAGCAAAAGAATCGGGGTGTGTGGTACGGCTTCTTGTAGTTCTTTTAATGCAAATTGAGCTTCAGGAGTCAGGAGGATCAAATCAGCAGCTGGCGCTTTTTCTGCGACTTTTGACAAGCTGTACATCTCTACCGCAATCGGCTGCCTTTGAACAGTAAAATATTTCTGTAATTTTAACTGCAGACGTTGTGTTTGCAGTTCTCCCTCGGTTATCCAGCTGCTGACACTAAAAATCATGATCTGTTTCTCAGATGAGGACAGCTTGTCTGTTTGGATAGTGGACGGAGTTGCTGGTACTTTTTCCATCGTTTTCCCTCTTTTCTTTTTTGAGAATAAGGAAGCAAAAAAAGTTGGTTTTGTATTGCCTAAAAGAGCATCGGTTGAAATATGGAACAACTGACTTAGCTTGACTAACATATCCAAATCCGGATAACTGATATTTCGCTCCCATTTAGAAATCGTTTGCGGCGTGACATTCAATTGATTAGCCACCTCTTTTTGGGTCATCCTTTTTGCTTTGCGCAACTTTTTGATATTTTCTCCAATCTCTACCATCAGAGTAGCCTCCTTTGATTGCTAGGTGCAAGAAATGAATCGTTGAATCAGGAAATAAAGAACGTAACGATTCGTTGAATTGCTGATATATTCGCATTTTTCGTCATTTGTAAGGGGAACTAGCTGATTAAAATGACATGAAAAATTTGTAGTCTAAACCGCTTTCTTCTGCTATGATAATCGAAAAAAGGAGAAAAGGAAATGGTGAGTTCTTGGGTTGAAGGCAAAGAAGGAGTAGCGGAGCATCTAGTCTATCTAAACAAAGAAGGCAAAGAGCTGCAGAAATTGTTGGCGGGAGAAAAGAACGCCATCATCCGTGGGGCAGCAGGGGGCAAATCTCCGTTAGGTGGACGCGCAAAAGTTGGCGACCGTGTCTACTTCGTGGAAACAGGTGGCGATCTTTTAGTTACTCATCGTGGCATGATTGAGAACGTGATTGAAACGGAGAAAATGACACCTGAAGAATCACAACAATTTGTTGAGCAGCACCAATCAGAATTAAATTTATCCAAAAAACAAATGGAGCGTTGGGCAGGAAAGAAATTTTTGGCCATTTATCGAATTGCTGAACTGGAAGCGATTGAACCTTTTACGTATCAACGAGGGAAGAACATGGATGACTGGGTAATCACTTCTAGTATAGAGGAAATCAAATAAGAAACCTTAATAAAGCGACCACCTGAAAGAACAGTCTTTTAGGTAATCGCTTTTACTTTTGGGATAGTAGCAAGACTTCTGTTAAAGTTCTTCACCGTTCGTAGCGATGACCCGTTGATACCAAGCAAAGGAATCTTTTTTCAAGCGTTGCAGACTTCCGTTGCCAGCATTGTCTTTATCAACATAGATCATGCCGTAGCGTTTCTCCATTTCTCCGCTGCCGAAACTGACGATATCGATGATTCCCCAAGGAGTATAACCTAAGACGGGTACACCATCTTCTATTACTGCTTTCTCCAGTTGTTCGATGTGCTGACGTAAATAAGAGATACGATAGGGATCATGGATCGTGTTTTCTTCTGTTAATTGATCATAGGCACCAAAGCCATTCTCTACGATAAAGAGCGGCAAGTCATAACGTTGATAGATCGTGTTTAAAACATAGCGAAGTCCTACGGGATCAATTGGCCATCCCCAATCCGTCGCGGTGATATAGGGATTACGGACGATTTTTGCGTGAGGGATATCGTCGGTCGGTTGGCCTTCGACAGTTTCCAATGTCGTGATCGTTCCTGACATATAATAGCTGAAACCAATATAATCAACAGTCCCTGCCTTTAGTAAAGCCTTCTCTTCCTCACTGATTTGGATTTTGATCCCTTTTTGCTGCCAGTAAGTTTGTGCATAGGTCGGAATCTTTCCTCTGACGTGGATGTCACTATAGAAGTAACGACGTTCATTGGCTTTGACCGAAGCCATCAAATCTTCTGGTGCACAGGAATAAGGATAGATTGGGACATAAGCCATCATACAGCCGATTTGAAAGTCTGGATTGATTTTTTTCCCCTCAATGACTGCCGCCGCACTAGCGATCAGTTCGTTGACACCCGCTTGAAAGACCAGTTCTTCTTTCTTGCTTTCTTCTTCGATGATCATGGCGGAGTTTGTCCAGACATGTAATGGTTCCTGTCCGTCTGCTTGATTATTGATTTCATTGAATGTCATCCAGTAGGTGACTTTATCTTTGTAGCGTTCAAAAACGCAGGTTGCGAATTTAACGAAGAGGGGAATCACGGCTTTATTGACAAAGCCACCGTAGGTTTCATAAATCGCATAAGGCATTTCAAAATGAGACAGTGTAATGATTGGTTCGATCCCATTGTTTAATAGTTCGTCAAAAAGGTCATCATAATATTGCAGGCCTGCTTCATTGGGCTCGTCCTCTTGGCCGGTTGGAAAAATACGGCTCCAGGAGATCGATGTACGCAGACACTTTAAGCCTAACGCTTTGAATAATTGAATATCTTCTTTGTAGCGGTGATAAAAGTCGATCGCTTCGTGATTAGGATAATACACATCTTCTTTGATGCCTCTCGTGATTTCACGAGGAATCCCGTTTCCTCCAGCAGTCATCACATCAGCAATACTCATGCCGCGTCCTGCGACATTCCAAGCCCCTTCTGCTTGATGGGCAGCAATTGCGCCACCCCATAGAAAATCTTTTGGCATTTTGCTGCTCATAATTCTTTCCTCCTAAAAAAGTTACGCTTCGATTTTTTGTGAACGGTTTGAAGCAATCACGAATGGCAAGTAGATCAATACGGAAATCGCCAGACAGACCACACCAACGATTGCAGCTACTGCATTTCCGCCAGTTCCTAGGAACAAGTTGATGATTCCCGGTGTGGTCCAAGGCACACCGATTGCTGGTGTCGGCATGATCGGCCAAATGACTGTTACAAAATAACCAACTAGAATATTGACCATTGGAGTCAATATAAAGGGAATGATCATAATCGGATTCAAGACGATCGGTAACCCGAAGATAATCGGTTCGTTGATCTGAAAGATTCCTGGAACAAGTGACATCTTAGCGATCTCCCGTTGTTCTGGTCGCTTCGAGGCGATGAAAATGGCAATGATCAGCCCTAACGTCATTCCCGTTCCGCCCATATTAGCAAACATGTCGTTCAAAACGCCCCACGTTTCTTTGTAAGGTACATCCCACAAGGAACCGCCTTGATTGATGAAATCCAAGTTGGCTAAATCTTGTTCTGTAAAAATTGCTGAACGAACGGCATTCAATGTATTTGGTCCGTGAATCCCGATGGAGAAGAGCAGTGTTTGTAAGAAAGCTAAAATCAAGACACCAACGACATTTCCTCCTAAATCACGCAACGGACTTTGGATCCCTTTGTAGATCAATTCATTGATGCCCTCTGGCGCAATCATCAGTACTAGGAAATTGATCAATGCGGTAACTGCTACGATGATCACGATAGGAATCATTCCAGAAAACGAACGGGAAACTGCCGGCGGTACCATATCGGGCATTTTGATCTGTAATCGTTTGACTTTGAATAGTTTCGGCAAGAATTCTCCTACCAGACAAGCAACGATCATGGCGACGAATAAGCCTTGTGCGCCTAAATATTGGGTGGAGATGGCATTGACACCGTCAACTGAGAAAGAAGTCGGATATAAAATCATAAACGCAGCTACACTTGTCAAACCAACTAGTGTCGCATCTGCATCAAAGTGTTTTGCTAGCAGTTGGGCAACCAGATAAGCAATGAATACGCTCATGATATTGATGGTTCCGTTAGCAACAGATGCCAGTACTTGCTGGGCACTTTCTAAATTGGGAAAGATTTTTGAGAGTTGAAATAATTGCACGATAAAACTATCGTTGGAAAATAAGATATTGTTGACCAAAATAACTAATGAAGAAGAAATCGTCAACGGGAAAATCAACATAAATGCATCACGAATCGCTGCGACGTGTCGCTGGTTATTCAATCTGGTGGCAATTGGTACCAAGGACCGGTCTAGTAGATCATTAAATTTTTGCATAACAGTAACACCTTTCTCTATTTGATGGACTTATTATAGCGAAAGGTTGCCTGAAAAAGTAAACGCATTCGTTTTTAGAATCAAATTCTGTGAGGAAGAAATTTATTCCACAGTCGGAACAAGTGGTTACAAAAAACAGAAAGCAGCAAGACAAACGCTTGATTGCAGCCACTAGTCAGAAAACTGCTGCTGTAAAGCGAGTGTTCTGGCTAGGGCGTTCTTCGTTGTCTGGTACTTTCTGTGCTCGTTCATCATTGAGGGGTAGGTTCATCTTGTAAATAACCAATCAGTGTTTCCACGATGGCGATGGCTGGAAGCTGGCTAGTCAGATCGAGGAAGATGTCTTTGCGCTCTTCTTTGACTGCGTATTCGATCGAGTAGTCACATAAATGGGCAAGAGAACTCTCTTTATTTCTCGTAATACAATATTTTTGGGCAATCGCTTTATTAGCTAATCCAGTAATGACTTCGATCAATTCTTTTGTTTCACCAGAAACACTCAAGAAAACCAGAACGTTTTTTTGATCGGCTCGTAAGAAGCTGCGGATCGGGTAAGTCAATTCATCGATGCTGATGCAGAAGTAGCCGATATTTGCGAGCTTGCGGGCGACATACTGTGCAATTGCGCCAGACGCCCCCATCCCCATAAATAAAATACAGTCCGCATCTCGCAGTGTTTGCGCCATCTTCTTGATTTGGTATTCGACATCGGGATGGAAAATCGTCATGTTCAATCCACGGATGCGTTCTTCAAGGGATAACTGTTTTTGATGTTCTTCATAATGGACTTTTTCTAAATGGGTCTTGATATAAAAGCGAAATTCAGGAAAGGAATCGAATCCCACTTTTTGAACAAAACGAAAGACAGAAGTGGAAGAAACATGGGCATCATCTGCAATATCCCGTACTCGCATATAAGGGATTTTTTCTAAATTATTGACAACAAAGCGATAGATCTCTTGTTCGACTGAAGACAATTTGTTTAAGTTCAAATGCTGAAAAACGGCCATAAATGTTCCTCGCTATCCCATAAGAGTATATGACGAGTATACCATGATTTAGCGAGTGAGTTGCTGATGAATCTGATAAACTGCACCAATTAATCCGGCGTCATTTTGCAATTTGGCAGGCAGCACAGGAGCAATCGTTTTTCCCCGCAAATAGTTGATGGCAGCGTGTTGTGTTTCGACAGTTGTTAATGTCTGTTGCAGTCGTTCAAAGAAATATGGGTTGGCACTGATACCACCGCCAATCAGAATGGCTTCTGGATCGAAACAGCTGATCAAATTGATCAACCCGACGGACAAATCTGTCAGGAACTGTTGGGTCACTGTTTCTGCTAATGTTTCTCCCATCTGTGCGCGCTGAAAAATTTCTCGAGCATCTGTCGTCGCTTGAAATCCTGCCAGCTGACCGCCTTTTTGATTGTAGATCCGAACGAGCCCATCAACGACAGCAGCTTTACGATTGATCGAAACTTCCTCACTATTACCTGTAGAAGGCAAGGCGTCTATCACCATCCAGCCAAATTCTCCTGCCATGCCGTGGGCACCGCGATACACTTGATCATTGATTACGATCCCTCCGCCTACACCAGTTCCTAAGACGAGGCAAAGGTAATTGGAGAAGGATTGGGCATTGCCGATCCATTTCTCTGCGATGGCGGCTGCATTGGCATCATTCTCGACAGAAACTGTTAAACCACAGCATTCTTCTAATGTGGTTTTGAAATTCTCGCCGTACAATGGTTTGATGGCGCCAGCTGTCAGCATCAAACCGTCTTTTTGCACGATGCCCGGCGCACTGATCCCAATCCCGGCGATCGGATAGCGACTTTTAGCTTCATTAATAATTGTGATTAAATTTTGATAGAAAGACTGGGGATCGTAGTTTGTCGGAAGCATATTTTTTTCCAGAATTGCTCCTGTTTCATCAAGAACCCCGTATTTGATCGTTGTGCCGCCAATATCAAATCCTACATACATCGTTATTCCTACTTTCTTCTTTTAATCAGTGTCTTTTCTGCATTGTAGCATGGCACTTGTTGGAATATTTTTCTTTTCGACGGCCAGAAACAAGGGTGGCGTTTGCGTGCTAAGAAAACTGTCAATCAATGATTTCGGCTTTTCCATCTTCTGTTAGTTGCTGCAGGTGGGATAACATCTGTTGAATCACTTCTTCCGAATGCCGTTCCCATGCCCCTAATTCTGCGACGACTTTCAGCGGAGAGGCAGAACGGTAGGAACGGGTCGGATTACCAGGGAATCGCTTATCGGTCAAGTTCGGGTCATTTTCAAAAGGCCCAGTCGGTTCAACCAAATAAATTCTTTCTTGCCCAGTTCCTTTGGCTAATTCGGCTCCCCATTTGGCTGCATCCAATGTTGCGGTGAAGTAAATGTAGTTTGAGATCCGACCGGCTTCAAAGTTGGATTCTTTTTTTGGTTCCAGTAATTCGCCTAATTGTAATGATGCTTTTGTTCCGTGGAAAAAAGGTCCTCGGTCTAATGAATCGTTTGTGTGCTCCATTTGGTTCATCCTTTCTATCATTCATTGTTTTACTTAGCATACAAGAATCCCTCCAGATTGAAAAGCTGTTTGTCTAGTGGTGGAATGGTCACTATGTGATACAATTACCAGATTAATGTGGTAATCAGATATTATTTACTATTATGCGCTGATTCCCTAATATATAGTTAAGGAAGCGCTTCCTGGAGGTGGTCAAATGGATTTGAGTAAAAGAGAGAAAGTGTTGTTGCAATTGCTGCTGACACAAAAAGAGTTCAGACCAGCCGCTTTTTTTCAAGAACAGCTCTATGTTTCTTTAAAAACAGTCTATACAGATTTGGCGAGTCTGGAAGAAAAAATCAAGCCTTACGGGTTGACCATTGCTCGTTTGCCTAGAAGAGGGGTCAAGCTTGAAGGGAATCCCACTGCAAGGGAAAAAGGCTACAAACTCATCGTTACTGAAGGTAAAATCGTTGACGAATATTCTCCTGAATATCGTAAATTGTTTATCTTTGCAAATTATTTCTTCTCGAAAAAGCCAATGCATTACCAAGGATTTGCAGAATATTTCTACGTTAGTTATCAGTCGATCAAAAAAGATGTAGATGAATTATTCGCTTTTTGTCAGAAGAAAAAAGTTCGTGCGTCAATGTCTGCAAAAGGGTTGAAGCTAGAGGAGGAAGAATCTGTTCAACAAGCAACTTTCAAATCTTTTCTTGAAAAACATACAGATTCTGCAAGATTGGATCACTCTGCCATTCAGACATTGTTTGATCCGAAGATCGTTACCTTGACTACAGCACTGATTTCAGAAATATCCTTAACACTTGGTCGCCAACTCAATAGTTATTTTGTGGAATCCTTGACGGTATCGTTGGAAATTTTTCTTTCACGGATTTGTCTAGGAAGACATTTGGAACAGCAAGAGAATTTGGGATTTGAGAAATTAAAACAGATGAAACTGTATATGGTTGCTGTTTCCTTTGCAGAACGGATTGAAAGTGAACTAGCTGTTTCCCTAGCAGAGACAGATATCCAATACATTTGTTCATTGCTTTTAGCTCATGGAATTGAGCCGTATATGCAGATTACGGAAAAAAGAGAAGCCAACGTGATCGAAACAACGGAAGAAATGATCGAGAAGATGTCCCGTTTGCTAGATACTGATTTGACACAAGATAACTTATTGTTGCAAGCACTGCTTTCGCATATTGTCCCTATGATCCATCGTCTGAAAAATGGCATGTTAGTCAAAAATCCTTTGTTGCGATTGATCAAGAAGCAATACTCGACCATGTTTACATTAACGAAATATGCGATTGGCGGACTAGAAAAAAACTTTGCACTCTTCTTGACAGAAGATGAAGTGTCATTTCTAACGATTCATTTTCAACTCGCTTTTGAAAAAATCAAAGTCACAAAGCATGTGCTGATCGTTTGCAGCTCTGGATTAGCCACTTCTGAGCTGATCTTTAACCGGATCAAACAAACGATTTCTGCTACGACAGTTTTAGAGATCATCAGTGCAGAGAAATTAGCCAGTACATCACTAGAATTAGTGGATTTGATCATTTCAACTGTTCCGTTGGAGGAAGTGTCACCCCCTGTTCTCTATGTTTCACCATTACCGACAACTGAAGAAATTGCCATGATTTCGGCAAATCTTTCAAACCTGAATGAAAATGAAAAGAAACTGCATTCATCCAAATACCAATCATCAGAGCTATTGCAGAAATATCTAGATCCGGCATTTTTGTACATTAACCAACCGTTTAACACCAAAAAAGACGTCTTAGATTTTCTTGCAGAGAGTTATTTGAGCCATCATTTAGTCACCAACGATTTTAAGCAGTCACTTTATGCACGAGAAGAATTAGGCAGTACCGGATTAAAGACAGGCGTAGCGATTCCGCATGCCGATCCGCAGACTGTCAAAACAACAAAACTAGCATTTGTTACACTACCTAAAGCCATAAAATGGGGAGATACGGAAGTTCAATTAGTCGTTCTCTTGGCAATCGCTGAAAAAAATATGTCAGAAGCAAAAGAATTGATTGCATCTATTTACGATTTATTCAACTCTCCTGAAGAAATACGATGGGTGGTTAGCAGTAAAAATCGAGAAGAACTTTATCGTAAACTTGTAAAAGGAGGGACCCCGAATGTTTTTTGACCAGCAAATTGCTTTATTAAACAAAGAAGTAGAATCTAAAGAAGCAGCATTTCGGCTACTTACAGAGGAATTTTTAAAGAATGAATGTGTGACAGAGGCGTATCTTGACAACGTGATTAAAAGAGAGGCGGTTTTTCCAACCGGTCTGATGATCAATGGGATTGGCGTGGCGATTCCTCATACAGATAGTCAGTATGTCAAGAGATCGCAAGTTGGCTTTCTTTCATTGACAGATCCATTGCCATTCATTGAAATGGGAACAAGGGACAAAGAAATTTCAGTTTCATTAATCTTTATGTTGGCATTAAAGGAGCCGCACGAACAATTACAAATGCTGCAAAACTTGATCGAAATGTTTCAAAAAAATGGTGTGTTGGAAAAGTTAAGAGACATCCATGATGTTGAGGAATATCGGATGATTTTGCAACAGTATGGATTGGAATAAGGAGGGAATATCATGTTAAATGCGTTACAGTGGTTTGTTGATTTAGGGTCAATCGTTGTACTCCCGATTTTGATATTTATTTTTGGTCTTATTCTGGGAACGAAACCAGGCAAGGCTTTCACATCTGCTTTAACAGTTGGTGTCGGTTTTGTGGGCTTGAATCTAGTGATCGACCTGTTAAGCAATAGCTTAGGACCAGCAGCGCAACAGATGGTTGAGCGATTTGGCTTGAATCTGACGACGATTGATGTTGGCTGGCCGGCAGCAGCTGCGATTTCCTATGGGACGATTCTAGGAAGTCTGGCAATTCCGATCGGTGTTGTGTTAAATGTTGTTTTGATTATTTTTGGCCTGACGAAAACATTGAATGTCGATATCTGGAATATTTGGCATGCGGCGTTCATTTCTTCGTTGGTCTATGCTTTGACTGGCAACTTTGCCATGGGGATCGCTGCAACCGTCATCTATCTAATGATGATTCTTTTGATGGGAGATATTTTAGGACCGATCATTAATAAATTCTATGGTTTCCCGAATATCACTTTCCCACACGGGACCGCTGCTCCAGGATTTGTTTTCGCTTTACCGATGAACTGGTTATTCGATCGTATTCCGGGATTGCGAGACTGGAAAGCTGACCCGGAATCGATTCAAAAACGTTTTGGTGTCTTTGGGGACTCGACAGTTATGGGCTTTCTGATTGGTTTGATCATCGGAATTCTCGCTGGCTATGATGTGGCAGGCACTGGCCAATTAGCAGTTAAAACCGGCGCAGTGATGGTCATTATGCCAAAAATGGTTGCTCTATTAATGGAAGGGCTTACACCTATATCTGAGTCTGCCAATGACTTTGTGAAGAAACGTTTCCCTGGAAGAGAGCTTTACATTGGGATGGATGCGGCGCTTTCTGTCGGACATCCAGCAGTATTGTCTTCGTCATTATTACTCGTACCAATTACGATACTTTTAGCGGTTGTTTTGCCAGGAAATACGACATTGCCTTTTGGAGATTTAGCAACGATTCCGTTTCTTGTCTGTTTGATGGCAGCAGTATTTGGCGGAAATATTATCCGGACGGTTATCGCAGGGACAATTTATATGACCAGTATTTTGTATATCACTTCTTGGGTCGCACCATTAGTAACAACAGCTGCTAAGTCTGCCAATTTTGACTTACAAGGAAATTCAACGATCACAGCTCTAGCTGAAGGCGGACTATGGACTACCTGGCTTTATGTCGGTTTGACAAAAGTATTGAGCTGGGGCGGATTAGCGATCATCGGTGCGATTGTTGTCATCGGTTTGATCTATGTTAACAAGGTGTTACCTAAAAAACAAAGCGTCATGTAGGAGGAAGAACAATGAAAAAATTATTGATCATGTGTGGAACCGGAGTAGCGACATCAACGATCGTAACCAATAAAGTCAAAGAATGGCTAAAAGAAAAAGAACTGACGAATGAAGTCAAATTGTATCAATCCAAAGTCGCGGATGAAATGAACAAGATCGACGATTACGACATTGTTGTGAGTACCACGGTAGTCCCTGATTCCATCAAAGACAAAGTCATCATGGGATTGCCTTTATTGACAGGGATCGGTACCGAAGAAATGTATGCAGAAATCGAAAAGAAAATCAGAGAATAAAGGAGTCTTGCAAAATGCTTGTTACCACAAAAGAAATGTTTGACCATGCAGAGGAATTCAACTATGCCATTCCCGCAGCCAACTTTTTTGATCTAGACAGTGCCCGCACCTATGTTGAAACGGCTGCTAGGCTAGGGTGTCCATTGATCTTGGCTTTTGCCCAATCACATATGGATATGCTGAGTTTGGAAGAAGCAGCCCTGATTGGGAAGTATTTGGCTGAAAAAAGCGCCTTCCCCGTAGCGTTGCATTTGGATCATGGTCAAGATGAGGAAGTCATCAAGGAAGCGATTCGTTTAGGCTTCACTTCTGTCATGATCGATGCGTCAGAAGACCCGCTTGAAGAAAATATCCGCCGCTCCAAAGCGATCGCCGATTATGCCCATCAATATGGGGTGGTCGTAGAGGCAGAAATTGGGCATGTCGGCTCTGGCGGCAGTTTGGAAGCAACGGGGCTTTCTGATTCGATTTATACCGACTTCCATGAAGCAGTAAGATTTGCTGAACAAACGAATGTTGATTCGTTAGCCGTTTCGATCGGCACAGCCCATGGGCATTACCGAGGAACGCCTAAAATCAACTTTGATGTACTAAGTGAGATCCATCAAGCCATTACTATTCCGTTAGTCTTACATGGCGGTTCTTCTTCTGGTGATGAAAATCTTGAAAAATGTGCACAAGGCGGGATCCGAAAAATCAACATCTTTACAGATTTCGTTACAGCCGCAATGACCAAGATTCAAGAACAGCAGCCTGCTGACTACTTTGAACTAAAGAAAGCAGCGAATCAAGGAATGGCAGATACGCTAGCACATTACTATCACGTTTTTCATACAAAAACTTGTTAGGAGGATAAGCATGAGGAAAAAGCAGTTACGAGCACCCTTTTTTGTAGTCAATCCCAAAGCCTATTTATACGGAAAAGAATCCTTGGCACTGGCAAAAGCCGCCGATCAATTAGCGGAAAAATATGACGTTGATATCTTGTTCACGGTGCAGCACGCAGATGCCGCAACGATCAAACAAGCTACGAATCATTTGTTCATTACGGTTCAACACATCGATGGCATGACTGTTGGACGGGGAATGGGCTACGTCTTACCTGAATCAGTAGCAAATGTCGGCGTAGCAGCGACATTTCTCAATCATGCAGAACACCCAATGACATTAGATGAACTCGCAAAAGCGATTAATCGGGCAGATGAGTTGGGGCTCATCACGATTGCTTGCGCGAATTCACTGCAAGAAGCTAAAGCAGTGGCAGCTCTGCAGCCTGACATTATGGTTTGTGAACCAACTGAATTGATTGGTACCGGTCAAACGAGTGACGTTTCTTATATGGAAGAAACCAATCAAGCCATCCGTGCCATCAACAAAGAAATCAAGATTTTACAAGCGGCTGGTATTTCGACCGCAGACGATGTGGCAAAAGCACTGCAATCAGGAGCCGACGGAACGGGTGGCACCAGTGGTATCGTCTGCGCGCCAGATCCGCAGAACGTTTTGACAGAAATGATCAAAAAAGTTGCTGAGCTAAGAGATGAGGGGATTAAAAGATGAAATTCGCGAAAGAACAGCTAACATTGACATCAAATGGCAATCGGGTATCTTATCATAATATTACGCAAGAAGTGAAGGACTTTGTAGAGAGAAGCCAAATCAAAAACGGCATCTGTTTAGTCCAATCCCCACACACAACTTGTTCCGTCATTTTCGAGGAATTCATGCATGATACGGATTTTAATGGGGATGAATTTTTACAAGTTGATCTGAATCGCATTTTGGATAAACTAGTGCCTAGAGAACTCTCGGAAAATACAAATTATCGTTACCCTGGACCGAAACATTTGGAATTTCTGATGAGCCTAGATGATCCTAACTATCCGACAGATCCAGCAACGATTTTAAATGGCGATGCCCATATCCGTTCTTCGTTTTTCGGGGCGAGTGAAAGTTTTATTTTACATGAAGGAAAGCTTGAAATTGGTTCTGTAGGGTATATTTATTTCGTGGATTTTGACCAAAACCGAGTTAGGAATCGAACCTGCCATCTTATGTTGATGGGTGAATAAAGCAACTGCTAGTGGCAACTGGGGCAGCAGTATTCTGCAAGGACATGGGAAAAGTCGAACGCTTGAGCCGAAATGCGTTATAATCAATGAGACAATGAAATTTATGGAGGGATCAATTTGATTATTCGCCCAATGACAGCTAGTGATTGTCGATCAATCGATCAAGCGTTTCTTGCACAACAATGGCCTAGTCGTCAAGCTACATTAGAGAGATATCTTCAAGAACAGAGCCGCGGACTGCGACAGGTCTTTGTCGCGGAAGACTCGGGACAGATTGCAGGCTATGCGACATTGATTCCCCACGCAAAAGCCGGTCCTTTTAAAAAGAATGGCTATCCGGAGATCACCGATCTAAATGTCTTTCAAAACTTTCAGCGGCAAGGAATCGGCGCTAAGCTGCTCCAAGCTGCAGAAGAACAAGCCAAAACATTTTCGTCTGTGATCACCATTGGTGTGGGGCTTCATTCTGGTTATGGCACTGCACAGCGACTGTATTTAAAAAATGGCTACTTACCTGACGGATCAGGGGTCTGGTTTGAGAATCAAGTCTTGGCAATGGGTGCTGCTTGTTACAATAATGACGATCTTGTGCTTTATCTTTCTAAGTCCTTTTGACAAGCAACCAGCGTGTTATTTCTATCTAACAGGTATAATCTACAGAAAATACGATGAACGTCAATGCTAGGAGCATACTAGCCTTGACGTTTTTTTCTACGACCAAACAAGCTTCGACGTATCTCGGTCCTGCTAGATATTTTAGGAAGAATGGTATGACCCGCATATTTGTTCGCCAAAAACAGCGTTCTTTTCTTTGATTAGAAAGGAAGAACGCTGTCTAGATTCTGTTCCATATTCAAAAAAATCAGTAACACTTCTCGCAGGGGGTCAATCCTTTGCTTAAAGCTTCGGACAACGTAGCTGGGAAATAAGTACCATTGCCGCATTTATGGGTGTGATACTTCTTCCCTGTACGGGTGATCATGACATATTCTTCTGCTTGATTGCTTGTGGTTTGATTTGACTGGCTGGCTTGGTTTGCCTGCTGTTTCGCAGCGGCGGCTGCTTGCCGTTCTTGTTCGGCTTTAGCAAGCTGCCGTTCTTGTTCTTCACGAATCGATTGGCGAACAGCTTCAGCTCGCTGCGTCAATCCATCATCTGCTGAGGGAAGCTTGGCAATCGCAGAAGTTGCACTAGCTAAGTTTGCTTCAGTCGGCTCTGCTTCGGCTTTTTCAACAGCTTTGGTCGCTTGTGCTTGCAATTTCGCTTGTGTTTCTTTCTCTTCAACTTTTGTTTGTAAAGAAGCCAGTCGATCTTCAAATTCAGTTTTCGTCGAACTTGTTGCTGCAACAAGCTTGGCAGCTGCCTCAAGGTCTGTTCTGCTTAGACTTTGTTCCGCTTTTTCTAACGCGCTGGCGATCTGCAGATGATCTTGGAGGACGGCCAAACGTTGATCATAATCGTCATATGTTTTGCTGAGAGAATGAACCAATGTTGCTGCTTCATCATAATTTTTTTGTGTTGGTTTAGATTCTGCCAACGCTAGTGCAGTTTCGACCTGTTTAATCAGTTCTTTCTCCGCTTTTTCTGCTTCTAAATAAGCCACAAATTCTTTGGAAGGTTTGATCAAGACTTCCTGTTCTTTTTTCTGATCATTTAAGGCAGCTTTTACCACAACTTGTTGCTCAGTGGCATCATTCAGGTGAACTGTGTAGCTAAAAGAACCTTTACTGTTTTTGACCGTTTCCCCATTGATCGTTAGGACAGCATCGGCCGTGGCTTCCCCTTCGATAGTCGCTTTTCCTGTTTCATCCGTTTGTATTTCAGGTGAAATAACAGATAGTGTCAAATTGCTCGGAGATAAAATTGCACCAGCAAAAAATAGAATAACGCTTCCGCATAAAATAAATCCCAATCTTTTTTTCGGTCGCTTCTTGATGGCAGCGATAATCAACAAAATACCGCTTACAATTACTGCTAAGAAACTGACCAAACTAATCCACATACCCATAACTTTTCTAGTTCCTTTCACTTTTTGATGTCTTTATTATAACATGATTTATATTAAAAACATGAAAAAAATAAGAAAATAAAACTAGATAATAACAATTTGTTTTTACGAATCGTTCTTATTTATAGAATCCTTTTTAGGGAGCGCTAGAAAACGGTTCCTTTTAATTGCTATTTTTTTAATACAGATGAAAATAGTGTATTATTCTTGATAAATAAAAGAAAAGTGCTATTATTAGTCGTGAGATTAATACAGATTTCGAAAAGAGGTAGTACAGTGAGTAAAAAAGGTTCAGAAATTATTGTTGAAAGTTTAGAAAATCATCACGTCCCCTATATTTTTGGGATTCCAGGAGCAAAAATCGATGGTGTCTTCGATACATTAGAAGACCATGGACCACAATTGATCTTAGCCCGGCATGAACAGAATGCTGCATTTATGGCACAAGCCATTGGCCGTTTGACTGGAGAGCCAGGAGTAGTCATTGCTACCAGTGGTCCAGGTGCCAGTAATTTAGCAACGGGATTAGTGACAGCGACAGCTGAAGGAGATCCAGTTCTGGCATTGGCTGGGCAAGTGAAACGTTCTGATTTATCGAAACTGACCCATCAAAGTATGAACAACGCTGCTCTCTTTAGTCCAATAACCAAATACAGCACGGAGATCCAAGATCCCGAAACATTATCTGAAAATATCGCAAATGCATTTCGAATCGCTAAAACCGCAAAAAAAGGTGCCAGTTTTCTGTCGATACCACAAGATGTAACGGATGGCCAAGTCGAAGGAAGTGCCATCAAGCCATTATCAGCGCCAAAATTAGGACAAGCGAATCCAGAGGATATCGAGGATCTCGTTGAACGCATCAAGGAAGCAAAACTACCGGTTTTATTACTAGGCATGCGGGCTTCTGCTGAAAGCGAGACGGAAGCCATTCGTCATTTGATAGCGAAAACGGGATTACCAGTCGTGGAAACTTTTCAAGGAGCAGGAATCATTTCTCGTGCTTTGGAAGACCATTTCTTTGGCCGTGTGGGCTTGTTCCGTAATCAGCCAGGAGACATGCTGCTAAAACGAAGTGATTTAGTGATCGCTGTGGGGTATGATCCGATTGAATATGAAGCGCGCAATTGGAATGCAGAGAAAGACGCACGGATTATTGTGATTGATGAAGTACCGATGGAAATCGATCCATACATGCAGCCTGAAGTAGAGCTGTTAGGCAGCATTGCCAAAATCATTGAGCAAGTGACACAAGCCATCGATCAATATACGTTATCAGCAGATGCACAGAACTATTTAGCTACGTTGCAAGAAAAATTAACCGAAAAGCAAATAGAGGCCCGTGGAACAGAACAAACATTGCATCCATTGGAGATCATTGATACATTGCAGCAAAAAGTGACGGATGAGATGACCGTGACTGTTGATGTCGGCAGTCACTACATTTGGATGGCGCGTCATTTCCGCAGTTATGAACCTCGCCATCTATTGTTTAGTAATGGGATGCAGACATTAGGTGTGGCATTGCCATGGGGAATTGCGGCAGCATTAGTGCGGCCGAATACGCAAATTATTTCCGTATCTGGTGATGGTGGTTTCTTATTCTCTTCACAAGAATTAGAAACGGCTGTTCGCTTAAAACAGAACATCATTCATCTTATCTGGAATGATGGCACCTACAATATGGTGAAATTTCAGGAAGAAATGAAATATGATCGTGCTTCAGGTGTTCAATTTGGTCCTGTAGACTTTGTCAAATACGCGGAAGCCTTTGGGGCAAAAGGATTACGTGCCACAACAAAACAAGAATTGACAGCCGCGATCGAAGAAGGGTTTGCAACTGATGGACCAGTCGTCATTGATATCCCGGTCGATTATTCCGATAATGCCGAATTAGGCAAGACGATTTTGCCGGATCAATTTTACTAAGAGTATTTATTTTACTAATAGAAGGAGCTTCATGATGAACGTGAAAAGCAAAAGTTATTTATATCAACACGGAACTTTAGGCGGGTTGATGGAAGATTTGATGGATGGTACCGAACAAATCGGCAAGATGTTAGCCTATGGTGATACAGGAATCGGTACATTAGCTGGTTCAAATGGTGAGATTATTTTCTTGGAGGGCGTGATTTATCATGTTGACGAAACAGGACAGGTGAAGCAGCTGACAGGGACCGAGACGACGCCGTATGCAGCTGTCGTTGATTTTGAAGCCACGGATGAACTTGCTTTTGACACAGAAGCTACGGATGAAGAAGTCAAGGGAAGATTATTAGCGACCATCAGTCCCAATTTGTTTGCGGCCATCAAGCTTCATGGAATGTTTGATACGATGCACGTGCGGGTAGCGCCTAAACAAGAAAAGCCCTATCCAAAATTCGTTGAAATCATTCAAAATCAACCTGAATTTACGGCGACAGAAATAGCAGGAACTATCGTAGGCTTCTTTACCCCGAAACTTTTCCATGGTGCTGCAGCAGCAGGCTTCCATCTGCACTTTATTAGTGACGATCATCAGTTTGCTGGTCATGTACTGGATTTTAGCTTAATCAGTGGTGAAGCAGAAGTAATGGAAGTAGCCGAGTTTCGTCAACATTTTCCCATAGAGAATGCTGAGTTCTTGCAGCGGGAAATCGACGTGAAAAAAATTGCCCGGGATATCGAAGAAGCGGAATGATTTTTTACTATAGTTAGGTAGATTTTGCGTTGCATTTGATTCTTCACTGATGGATTATTTTCTGAAAAAAAGTATCTGAAATACAGATTAGAAGGTTAGGAAGTAAATAGGAGAAAAGTGCAGATTTCATTGCTGATTTCCGACTTCACTCTGTATCAGATGCTTTTTTAGTATTGAATAGATTTCCTGCAGCTGTACATTCGCCCAAGGGGAAGAATTGTAGTTCTCGGATGGATCAAAAAGATGTGCGCCATAGAATGCAAAAATAAATTTCAGATAAGTCGAACAATTTGGCCTGTTTTTCCTATACAATAGAAAGTGAAAGGGATTTTTTTGAGAAGGTAATTCCATTAAGGGCCGCTGTCCACGAAACGAATGAGAAAGAGGGAAGACACATGAAAGTTATCATCACGGAAGATTATCAAGAGATGAGCCAAGTAGCCGTACAGCACCTTTTAGGCGTAATGCACAGCCAGCATCGAAAGAATATTTCAATCACCGCTGGATCAACACCAAAAGGGGTGTATGAAATGCTGGTACCACTAGTAAAAAATAAAAAATATTTTGAGCACGTTCACTTTTATAACTTTGATGAGATTCCATTCAAAGGGGAAGAAGACCGCTATGGTGTCACGATGACGAACTTGCACAACCTGTTTTTTGGACCAGCGGAAATCGATCGTGAAAGAATCCATGTCTTGGACTGGACGAATTATGAAACACAAGATGAACGAATCAAAGCCGATGGTGGATTGGATATGGTGTTGCTGGGGGTTGGATCAGATGGCCATTTCTGTGGGAATTTACCGAACACGACAAAATTTGGAGATTTAACGAGTCGCATGAATGCGAATGCGACACCCGAGATGGCTGACGTTTTGTTAAGTGAGGTTGGTGGAGACAAAGAAAAACAACCTGATTTCTATGTAACAATGGGACCAAAAAGCATCATGCAGGTGAAGAAATTGGTAATGATCGCCAATGGCAAGAAAAAAGCAGGCATCGTCAAACAATTAGTAGATGGAACAGTAATGGAGGACGTTCCGGCAACGCTATTGACGACCCATCCAGATATGACATTGATCGTTGATAAAGAGGCTGCCTCGCTGCTTTCATACTAACCAGCGGAATTTGATTTTTCTCTATATCTTAATGAAGTAGTTCCTAGTAGATTGGACAATAAATACCTGCTACAAATAGAAGTCAATCCCCCTCTTACCATTAGATCCTTTTTGCTTAAAAGGATTCTAATGGTAAGGGGGTTTTTGTTGTACGTTGACAAAGCTTGTTTCAGAAGGAAAGCAGATTGTTTTACAACTTACAAAAAGTAAGTTATTATTATCTCGAATTCGAAATAAATCGAGCGAGGTGAGGAAATGGATCATCAAGAGGAAGCATTGAAGGTCTATATTGGTTTATTACGCAGCAGCAGTCACTTAGAGCAGGTGGCTAAACAAGATGTCCGCTGTTATGGCTTGAATCTGACAGAGTTTTCCGTTCTGGAACTGCTTTATCATAAAGGTACACACACCACCCAAGCCATCAAAGAAAAAATCTTGATTGCCAGCAGCAGCACGACGTACGTCATCGATCAACTCGTAAAAAAAGGCTGCGTTCGTCGAGAAACAAGTCAAACGGATCAGCGAATCACCTATGTCAGTCTGACAGATAAAGGGGCAGAATTGATGGATCAGATCTTTCCAACTCATGCCACAAAAATTGCGGCAAGTTTTGCCTCGCTTAGTATTGACGAGTTGCAAACATTAAAAACATTATTACGAAAAATAACTTATAACGAGAAATGAGGAAGAAAAAATGAGAAAACAAGACCAATTACTAGGGGTACACCATGTAACAGCCATGACCAGTGATGTCGAAAGAAACTATCACTTCTTTACAGAGATTTTGGGGATGCGTTTAGTGAAGAAAACCGTCAATCAAGATGATATTTATACCTACCACACATATTTTGCGGATGATCTAGGTTCCCCAGGAACCACGATGACATTCTTTGATTTTCCCAATACCGATCGTGGCAGTAAAGGAACAAATTCAATTACCCGTACAGGCTTTCGCGTACCATCCGATGCTGCATTAGACTATTATAAAAAGCGTTTTGAGACATTTGATGTGAAACATGAAGCGATCACAACAGAATTTGGCAAAAAAGTGTTGCGCTTCTGGGATTTTGATCAGCAATCTTACCAATTGATTTCTGATGAACACAATCAAGGCGTCAAAGCAGGTATTCCATGGAAACAAGGGCCAGTTCCAGAAGAATTCGCTATTTATGGTTTAGGCCCAGTCGAAATCTCCGTTTCTTATTTTGCCGATTTCAAGGGATTACTGGAAAATGTCTTTGGATTCAAAGCCATCGATCAAGAAGGAAATCGCACGCTATTAGAAGTTGGCGAGGGGGGCAATGGGGCAGAAATCGTCTTAGTCGAAGATACCACAAGCCCACAAGCACAACAAGGAGACGGGGAAGTGCATCACGTCGCCTTTCGTTTAGCCGATCGCCAATCTTTAGCCGTATGGCAAGAAGTTTTTGAAAATTTGGGTCTCGCGAATTCCGGCTATGTGGACCGCTACTATTTTGAATCGCTGTATGTACGTGTAGGACATATTCTTTTTGAATTAGCGACAGATGAACCTGGCTTCATGGGTGACGAGCCTTACGAAACATTGGGCGAAAAATTATCACTGGCTCCGTTTTTGGAAGACCAACGTGCAATGATCGAAAAAGCGATCAAGCCGTTTGATACCACTCGCAGCCATAACTAAGGAGGTAAAAATGATGCAACCCATTCAACAAATCCACCATATATCCGCAATCGTCGGTGACCCGCAAGAAAATGTAGACTTCTACCGCGAAGTATTAGGCTTGCGTTTAGTCAAACAAACCGTCAACTTTGATGATCCTTATACGTATCATCTCTACTACAGCAATCTGTCCATTGAAAATGGCACGATCATTACCTTTTTCCCATGGGCCAACGCGCATCCTGGTCGTGTCGGTAGCGGACAGGTGGGCACGATTACCTTTCGCATTCCTAAAGGCAGCAGCGACTATTGGAAACAACAATTGGCCCATCATCAAGTCACTGTTCATGAGAGCCATCTATTTGGGCAACCAACATTGGAACTTCAAGATCCTCATGAACTGTCTTTAGCGCTAGTGGAAGGGGAAGCAGCGGAAACAAACGCGATTCTTGGGTTCCATGGAGCGGTCTTACTTTCCGCTAAGCCAGAGGAAACATTCAAGACGTTGACCCATGATCTAGGGCTGCAAGTTGTAGCGGAGACAGAATCAAACCGACGATTGGTGACTGCCGGACCAGTGAAACACGAGATTCTCCTACCAACAGAGCCACTGAGACCTGGTCGTTGGGGTGTCGGTACCGTCCATCATATTGCCTGGTCGGTACCGAATGAGGAAAGCCAAATCAACTGGCAAGATGACCTTTATACAAAAGGGTATGGTGTTACAGAAATCAAAGATCGTAACTACTTCAAAGCCGTCTATTTTAAAGAGCCTGGTACGATCCTTTTTGAGATTGCAACGGAATCTCCGGGATTTCTCATCGATGAACCATTGGAAACCCTGGGGACAGCACTCAAATTGTCCCCTCACTTTGAAGAGCGCCGCGGAGAAATCACAGCTCATTTACCCAAATTGACTGTTTAATTTACAAGTAGGAAGTCATCAATCATACACAAAAAAGAGAAAGCGGTGTTGCATGATTTATTTGGATCCCCAAAATCTGACGCAAAGAGAAAATTATAAATTATTGATCGGCTCGATCATTCCGCGGCCGGTTGCCATCGTAACGACACGATCGGCAGAAGGGACCGTAAACATTGCCCCCTTCAGTTTCTTTTCGATCGTCAGTTCAGAACCCGCCATCGTTTCGATCGCTGTTCAGCGAAAAAAGGGCACGATGAAAGATACGGCTCGTAACTTACTCACGACCAAGGAAGCAGTGATCCATATCTTGGATCGCAGCAATGTGGAAGCAGCCAATCAGGCAGCGGCACTGTTACCTGCAGAACAAAGTGAATTGACCGTCGCAAATTTTACGCCAGTCCCTTCTCAAACGGTTGGCGTACCCGGATTGCAAGAGGCGAAAATTCGCTTTGAAACCACCCTTTACCAACATGTACCGATTAACGAGGAAGAAACCAAGGAAAAAAACAAAGAAGAGATAAAAGTGGATCTGCTCTTACTTAAAATCACTGGGTATCAAATAAATGAACAGGTCTATGAAGAAGGAAAAATCAATCCCAAAAAATTGGCGGCAGTTAGCCGACTTGCGGGAAATTCGTATGCTGAGATCGGCGAGATCTTCGATTTGGCACGACCAAACGAGAAGGAGGACAAATGAACTTTATCTTTCACCAAGGAAAACCAGCTGCTCCCGTACTTGTCTTGTTACATGGAACCGGCGGCGATGAACGCTCTTTGCTTGATCTAGGTCACGACCTAGATCCCCAAGCATCATTGCTAGGTATTCGAGGCAATGTTTTAGAGAATGGCATGCCCCGCTATTTCAAACGATTAGCAGAAGGCATCTATGATGAAGAAGATTTAATGTTCCGGGGGCAAGAACTGGCAGCATTCATTCAAGAAGTCGCTAAAGAAAAAGGTTTCTCAATCGAACAAGTTGTCTTGGTTGGTTACTCTAATGGAGCCAATATTGCGCTCAATCTATTGCTGGAATTCAGTGCTCTTTTTCAAAAAGCGATTTTGTACCATCCAATGTATCCAGTATCGAAATTACCCAATCACCTACTGGCACAAACAAACGTATTTATGAGTTTGGGTCTGAAGGACCCTATCGTTTCTGTGGAAGACAGCAAGTATGTGCAAGCGATTTTTGAGTCTCGAGGTGCACAAATAGAATATGTTTGGACCCCAAGTCATCAACTGACCTATCAAGAGGTTGAAAAATCACGAAAGTGGTTAGAAAAGGCAGATTAACTGGTTGTGAAACAGGGTTTAACACTATATATACTGTAAAAAAACACAACTGAAGACAACAATTTAAAAAAACAGCAACCAAAGGGGCAGACAAGATCCAGTGGCTGCTGTTTTTTTATAGAAAAAGTTTAGAAATTCAGGTAGCGTTTACTGCTGCTTATTTTTATGCCATACTATTGATTAATAGGCAAACCAATTTATTAAATAGACTTTCTATTGAGGTCATAGAAGAAGTGAGAATGCTCTGCAAAAGTATCTGAAATAATCGAACGAGGTTCTTCTTGGATGTGCCCTCGTGAGAGAGACAACTGATAAAAATAAAGGAGAAAAGAATTGGCAATTTCATTAAGAAAAGCAACAATAGATGATAGCCCACTGATCCAGAAATGGTGGCAAGACGGAAAGGTGATGGCAGCGGTCGGTTTCCCTCAAGGGTTAGCAGTGAGCATTGAGGAAGTACAGCAATCGCTTCATTACTACGAGGAGGTTTCTGGTGAGTTTTTATTGATTATAGACGAAAAAGGCCACCCCATTGGAGAATTTGCCTACAAGCCTATCGAAGCTAAAGGAGCAACGTTTGATATAAAGATTGGTGAACTGTCAAGGCAAAGGCAAGGCTATGGGAAAGCGGCTTTAGAAAAAGGCATGCAAAGGATTGCTGCCCAAAATCGCTTTAATCGAATCGAAATCACTGTCAATTCTACAAATGAGCCGGCACTGAAATTATACGAAAAAGTAGGGTTCAAACAAAGCGGTTTTTTGAAAGATCATTGGGTGAATCAAGTCGGTGAGCGTTGTTCGACAGTCGTGATGGTATATGAATTAGCAGATGCTGACAATGGCCTGAATAAAAGTAATTAAGGCACTAAATCATATTGCTTATTAAAGAGGTCTATCTGGATAAAAATCGCAGATAGCGCAAAAATAGATTTCCAGCAGGATACTGATTAAAGTCATCGGTTACAAGAGTCTTTCATAATCAATATCTTGATGATATCCATCGTTTTAGTTCATTCTCCTCTTTTTTTGAACTGGCTAGTTAGAGCAATGCTCTAACTATTAGGACATTTGTTTGAGCGAAGTCAAGGCATATGAATAAATTCGCTGTTGTAGAGATAACAACCTATGTGCGAAAGGTATTGGTCAACTCCTAAGTTAAAACGTATAATAAAGAAAAACAATATAGGAGCGTATATCATGAATTTAATAGGAATTGATTTGGATGGAACACTACTAAACTCGGAGCAAAAGATCAGTCATAAAAATGCCGCTTCTTTAAAGTCGCTTTCCAGTGATTGATTCCCTTTATTTGTTCGGGTCGAGAAGTAGGAGATATTCAGGCGATCCTCAAAGAAGCTGATTTAGCGATCCCGGCGGTCGGATTGAATGGTGCCATTGGGTACGATCAAGACAAGCTGATTTTTGATTTTCCATTTGATCCCCAAGCTGTAAAAGAAGTGAGCCAGATCGTTTCAGCGTTTCCAACAAAAATATATACCAATCAAGGCAGCTATGAATCGCAAAACTATCAAGAAGAGATGAAAAACATTTTCTATGCGATTGGTCAAGAATTTCCTGTAGAAGAACTGAATTATGAACTTGATTATGAAAATACCATTCAGTCGACAGCTTACGATGCGATTGAAGAAATCATCAATCAAAAAAATATTAATGTTTATAAACTGTTTGTTTTCGTCCCTAATCGTGAGATAAAAAAAGAGCTATTTCCGCAGATAGAAAATATACCAAATGTCTCTGTTACTGAATCAGCGGCCGTCAATCTTGAAATCGTTCCTCGCTCCGTATCCAAGGGCTTTGTTTTTGATCATCTTAGCCGCATTTATGAATTAGACCAGCCAACAAAATTCGCTATTGGAGATAGTTTAAATGACTTAGAAATGTTTAAGAACGCGGATATAAGTTTTGCCATGGCAAACGGTCATCCAGCAATCAAAGAATTAGCAGATCATGTGACCGTTTCAAATGACGAAGATGGTGTTTCGCAAGCGTTAGCAATGATTAAAGGTACAAGATAAGCATGCTGTTTGGAGAAGGCACAGCCTGCATTTCGCCCTAAAAGTCCCTGCCACTATGTTGTCGCTTGAGAGACAACATAGTGGCAGGGACTGCTTGTTAACGAAAGGGGACTATTTCATCAGATGGTTTTATAATTCGTGAATGGCCTCAGCAATTGGTGTTTCTCCGCTGATGACTTCAAATTCTTTGCCAATACTGTTTTCATTTTCCAAAACAGCGATCAATGTGGCAGCAACATCTGCCCGCGGAATCGAGCCGAACTCATTGCGTTTGCCTGCTTTGACGTTGCCTGTTCCCGGATCGTCTGTCAAACCGCCGGGATGGACGATGGTCCAGTCCAAGTTGGTGCGGCTTCTCAACCATTCATCCGCATAATATTTGGCGATCGTGTAAGGCTGCAAACTATTTTGTTTCAACAGTTCTTCCCGATCATTTCTGAAAGTGCTGACCATGACGAAACGTTTGACGCCCGCTTTCTTTGCCGCTTCCATGGCTTTGACGGCACCATCTAGATCGACTGCTATCGTTTTTTCTAGTCCTTTGCCGCCGGCACCAGCACTGAAAACAATAGCGTCAACTTCGTTTGCTGCTTCTGCGATCGTTTCAATCGAGCTGGAAGCCAAATCCAGTAGTACCGTCTCGATCCCTTTCTCTTCAAAGAAAGGAACTTGTTCAGGATTTCGGATCAAGGCTTTTTCCTTGATCTGTGGATGATTCTTCAGTTGCTCGGCGAAATGCTGACCGACTTTGCCATATGCACCAATAAATAAGACTTTCATAGAGATTCTCCTTTTCAGAAAAGGGATGACTGTAAGTATTTTAATAAACGGAAGATCTGAATACTAAGAGACAGGCTTCTGTGATCTCATAGATTCTGATCACAGCTTTATGAAAAGTATTCGACCGCTCCTCCAACTCAGATCATTTCGTTGGATGTTTACTTAGGTCATAGCCCTTTGTTATTGGTTTTCTCTTCAGAGATTGAAGGGAATTTTTTTAGCTAAACTTATATCGATAGATGATTGATCAAAAATCTTTCTAGATTAAGCATAGCATCCCTCCTACTATTCGACAAACAATGACAACTAGTTCTTTGTCCTCCAAAACAATAATGACTGACTATCCAGTTGCCTGTACCAACTAGTACTGGCTAAACCATTTCCTTAAGCTAGCTAGTGACCTGTCATTCCTCTTTAGTGTTATAATCAAGCCATCAAATAATCATTATTTAGCTAGTATTGGTGATTGATCAAATAAACGTAAGGAGAAAAGAAATGGCTTACGAAGTGGATTTTAAAAATGTAGTGACGGATGGATTAGAGAGCTCTCCTGTTGCAGAAAAATTAGCCGGTCTGCGGGCAAATGAAGCGCGTTACTTTTGGAACAAATACAAATATGTGTATACCACCTATCCAGCTGCTGAGAAGCCTGATTTGGTGGCACTGATCAAGCAGATCTTAAAAGAAGAACGGGATCTAGTTTTTGAATCACCCATTCTTGAAGTAGCACTTTACGAAGATGACGATCTTTTTTGGCCTGAATTCTATTATGAGAGTGGCATGGTTCTTAATTTACTCTATGAAAAACATGGAACCAGTGAAGGAAAGCCTCCGAAACGTGCAGTTGGTATCAAACTGTCGGAAGGGATGCCGGTTCCTGCTGAGCTAGAAGGGAAATTTAAATTCGCTCGTCAGCGTTCGAAACTTGCTGGCGAGATTCGCGGCTCATTTTTTGTTGTAAAGCAAGAATGGCTGTAAACTGTTGAAAGGCGTTAAAACCTGCTGCATTCTTTTTTTGAAGGATGTAATGTGTTTTAACGTCTTTTCTTTGCTTATCTTCCAGTGTAGAAGTTCAGACTTATGGTGGACAATATTTTTTCTCTGCTGTGATATATTTAGGCTGAAAAAATAAGTGGCTACCAGTTTATGGAGGATAGGATGGGAAAAAGAGTGAGTTATCCAGCATTGGATAGAATGAAATATGCAGGGGCTATCATGGTTATTATGATTCATTGTGATACCCTTATTCCTCAAGCGGAGACCAATTTTTTTATCAAAAATATTATTTGTCGTATTGCGGTGCCTTTCTTTTTTGTTAGCAGTTCATTTTTCATCCGTAAGGGGATGCAGATGAGACCGGAATATTTAAAAGAATATTTCCTGCATTTAATCAACTCTTACGTCGTATGGAGCATTCTTTTCCTTCCGATGGGGCTAGACTGGATTCATCAAAATCAAGAAGTGCCAATAGAACTACTTCCTGCGGCTTTGTTTGTGGGATTTGTCCATATCGGCACCTATTATCATTTATGGTACATCCCTGCATTTATCCTTTCGGTCATTTTTATAGTAAATTTGTTGAAACGTTTTTCGTATCAAAAAGTGTTTGTCATTTCACTAGTTCTTTATTTATTTGGAAGTTTGGAGACCTACTATGGTCTTCTACCATCTGGTTGGTTTAAAGATTTTTTTGATCTGGTTATTAGGCTAACATTTACGACTAGAAATGGTCTGTTCTTTGGCATGATTTTCACGCTTATTGGCTTTTTCATCTATGATCATCAGGAAAAGCTATCCCGAATGGGAAAACATAGTTCTAGTTTTCTTTTGTTATTTGGAAGTTTGTTCGTGTTGGAAGGTCTGTTCCTTTCTCACATTCACAGATTGGACATGAATTTTATCTTGATGCTTGTGCCGTTGAGTTTTTTCTTATTTCTTTGGCTGCTCTCAAAAAATCCAACGCAGAACTCCTGCTTAAAAAAATAACGAGAACTGTCACAATATTATTATTTTATCCATCCTATTTGCATTGTTCTGGTGGAAGAGACTGGTAAAGCATTGAAGCTAAGCATGCTCTCTTCCGGAATATTGAGCTTCCTAACCATTCTATTCCTAACCCATGTATTTGCTAAGGTCATTATCCACATTCGCAGCAAACCGTTAAGACCTGCTTTGTTGTTAAAAACTCTGTTTGCCAGTATCGGACTAACCCTTATTTTAGCTGGATCCTTGTATCAGTTCAAAGTGAGCAGCGCTGTGATTAAGTTTGAATTAGTTCCCTGTATATGGGTCATTTCTAGTTTCTTTTCACTCTTCTTTTTTATGAATTGGCGAATGGTTCTTCCTGCAGTCAAGAACTAAGGGTGTTGTCTTGTCTGCTCCTCGGATCATTCCTTATTGAGAGAAAGAGCCGACAGGAGAAACTTTATGAGCTATTTAGCAGATACAGCTTGATGGGGTATTACTTAGTCTCACGCCCGAGAGTAAGTTGTCTGCAGCTTTTTGAAAGCCAACTTTTTATTCAAGCGCCAAAACATGTGTCGGTCTTTTTTTTAGAAAAAAATTATGAAAAAAAATTCGAGAAATCTGGGAATCTATCATAGACTTTTCATATTTGACAGGTTAACTTTTTCGGACTGCGACTCCTCTTTTGAGATAGAATCACGGGTCATTCTTTTGTTAATAGGTTAAGTGAGAAATACGAGAGAAAAATCTCTCATTTTTATCACTGCTTCATAGAATGAGAACGGTTGAAAAAGCCCGGTTTGCTTGCTATTCTATTTTGTAAATCGATAGAGGAGGGCTGACAATGACGTCGTTACAAGAGAATCCTTTTTTGACTCGTCAGGATTACCAAGCGGCACTTGAACAAATCATGCAACCGTTGCGGGCAGCTATTTTGTCCACTGATCGTCCAGGATTGAATTTAGGTAGCAGCGGTGCTGTATATGATCAGAAGCGTGCAGAGATGGAAGCGCTTGTACGTCCGCTATGGGGGATCGCACCTTATTGGACAGCATGCCAAGATGATCCGTTGCGAGATGCCTATGTTGCTAAATTAATGACAGGAACCGACCCTGGCAGCGAAAATTATTGGGGAGAGATCACGGACTATGACCAATATATTGTTGAAGCAGCGGCATTGGCATTAACACTTTTACTACATAAAGAATATGTTTGGGAGCAATTGCCTGAAAGGAATCAACAAGCACTGAAAAAGTGGTTGTCACACGCATTAACCTGTAAGATTCCCAAAAACAATTGGACATTCTTTAAAGTGTTGATCCGGGTGGCATTGTATCAGTGTGGGGATCCATTGGCAAAAAACGAACTTACACAAGAATTAGCGTTGATCGATTCGATGTATATTGGTGATGGATGGTACGTAGATGGAAAAGTAACGCAACGCGATTATTATGTTGCTTTTGCCTTTCATTATTACGGTTTGATCTATGCTACTTTTATGAAAGAAGAAGATCCAGAATGGTCAGAGCGATTTATTGAGCGGGCTACTTTATTTGCGCAAGATTTTATTTACTACTTTGATGAAGATGGTGAAGCTTTGCCTTATGGGCGGAGTCAGATTTATCGTTTTGCTCAAAAGAACCCTCCTTTCTTCTGAAAATTGCTAAAAAACATATTAGCTCTTTTGATTTTCTTTCATTTTATTAAGAATAGTATACAAAATTAATTTTTATTTAAAAAGCAGAAGTTGAACATGTAAAGTAATACGACTAATCTCAGACGATGATATGATAACTGTTTCTCTATAGTATCTTTTCTTCAGTAAAAGAACTTCAAAAGCAAAAAAGAACCGTGAATCCCTTTAGTATCAAAGGATTCACGGTTTCTTTTATTATTCCCACTCCACAGTTGCAGGTGGCTTACTCGTAATATCATACACGATTCGATTGACGTGTGCGACTTCGTTCACGATACGGACGCTGATTTTTTGTAAGACTTCCCATGGGATGCGGGCAAAGTCAGCGGTCATGCCATCGATGGAAGTGACTGCACGGATGCCAACAGTGTAATCGTACGTACGGCCATCACCCATTACACCTACAGAGCGGATACCTGGTAGGACAGTGAAGTATTGCCAAATGTCGCGATCCAATCCAGCATTGGCGATTTCTTCTCGCAAGATGGCATCTGAATCACGGACGATCTCTAATTTTTCTTCAGTCAATTCGCCAAGAACACGGATACCTAGACCTGGTCCTGGGAATGGTTGACGCCATACGATGCTGTCGGGCATGCCTAATTGGGTTCCTAATTCACGAACTTCGTCTTTGAACAATGTGTTCAATGGTTCGATCAATTTGAATTGCATATCTTCAGGCAGACCGCCTACGTTGTGGTGAGATTTGATCGTTTGTGCTGTTTCTGTTCCTGATTCGATCACATCGGTATAAAGGGTCCCTTGTGCAAGGAAAGACACGCCTTCTTCACCGGCCAGCTTGGTTGCTTCGTCATCAAAGACATAAACGAATTCATTCCCAATGATCTTGCGTTTTTCTTCTGGATCAGAAACACCAGCCAATTTGGATAGGAAACGCTCTTTGGCATCAACTTTGATAATATTCAAGCCGAATTTTCCGCCAAGACTTTCCATGACTTGTTCGGCTTCTCCTTTACGCAATAGACCATGATCAACAAAGATACACGTTAATTGGTCACCAATCGCTTTTTGTAAGAGAACACCAACGACAGAAGAATCAACACCGCCGGATAGACCTAATAAGACTTTCTTATCACCCACTTGTTCGCGGATCTTAGCGATCTCCATATCAATGAAGTTGTCCATTGTCCAGTCGCCTGTACATTGGCAAACATCGATTGCAAAGTGACGCAACAAATCATTGCCATATTCGGAATGACGAACTTCGGCATGGAATTGGATACCATACATTTTGCGCTCTGCATGTTGGATAGAAGCAATTGGACAGTCTTTGCTGGTGGCAACGACGTCAAAACCTGCTGGCGCTTGGGTAACTAAATCGCCATGACTCATCCAAACTGTTTGTTTCACAGGTGTATTTTGGAAAAGAGCAGCATCGGCAGAAGTGACTTCCAATTCTGCTTTACCGTATTCGCGGTTTTTGGCTGGTTCAACTTTTCCGCCTAATTTATAAGTAATCAACTGCATACCGTAACAGATTCCTAACACGGGGATCCCCAAATCAAAAATCTTTTCATCAATACCAAATGCCTTCTCATCATACACACTGTTTGGACCGCCAGAAAGGATGATCCCTTTAGGATTCATTGCCTTTACTTCTTCAGCAGTAATGCGGTGGCTCAATAACTCTGAGAAAACACCGAACTCACGAATACGTCGGGTGATCAGTTGATTGTACTGACTACCGTAATCGAGTACGATAATTTTTTCAACGTTTGGCATGTTGTCAACGTTTGTCACAATAAATTACCTCTATTCTTTTAGTTTTATTGAAAAAAGGAAGATTCCTTTTCAACAGCATAAGGGTGAATAATGAAGCAGTCAATATTTTCGCAAGAATACTTCATCGATTGAATGGTGCTTTGTTTTATGGAGAATTATATCGGCTCTGCTGCGTGTAGGCAAGATATACTCGTGTAAATTCTTTAAATTCACATTTTTCCATACTTCTTTTGCCATTTTGATTGCTTCACCGCGGTCGCCAATCGCATACTGATAGTAATAATTGTTTGGTTTTTGAAAAGCCGTATCCAAAAGAGATTCAAAACGCTCTAAATACCACTTTTCGATCAGATCGGGCTGCGCATCCACGAAAATCGAAAAGTCGAAGAAATCACTGACATAAATCTGCTGGTTTGCGGGCAGCTGTAATGTATTGATTCCTTCAACGATCAAAATATCTGGCTGATTGATGATTTCAAACGTATCCGGAATAATATTATAAACTTCATGAGAGTAAACGGGGATCTTGATTTCAGATTCTCCAGACTTCACCGCGTTCAAAAAATTGATCAATGCTTCCATGTCATAACTTTCAGGGAATCCTTTTCGATCCAAGATCCCTCGTGCTTCTAGAACCTCGTTTGGGTACAAAAAGCCATCAGTAGTAATCAGTTGCACGGTGCGCCGAGGGAAAAGCCGGCTCAACAGGTTTTGAACCAAACGCGCCGTTGTGCTTTTACCAACAGCGACACTGCCGGCAATGCCAATAATGAATGGCGGCATTTTGACATAACGATGCAAGAAAAGTCCTTTACTTAACGTGAGAGATTCAAATTCTTTCATATAAAGGTGGATCAGATGGCACAGTGGCACGTAAACATCTTCGACATCTTGGACCGAGATGCGGTCATTCAAACTTTTGATATTGTCTAATTCTTCTTGAGTGAAAGGCATCATGCCATTGGTGTAAAAGCCTTGCCATTGCTCCCGAGGAATTTGATAAAAATTCATGGTTTCTTGCATGTTCGACTCCTTCATATAGAACCTGTCTATCTTTGCAGACCGGTACTTGGCCTTCAGAAAAGGCTGATTTTCTGTATCTGGTTGCTGCTCGGAAATATTTTACCATAGAAATGGCAGGAACTTATAAAAAAACCAGGAAAAATCGTTGGCAAAGAAACGAAAATTATCTAAGATTCATTGAGGAAACGATTATCGGGAGTTTACTTCTGCAGGAATTTCGGTATCATGGAAAAGAGTCAGCAAATGAAATGCTTTTGATTGTCAAACAGATAAAGCGAGAACTATCGCTAGTTAAAAGAAAAAAGGGTGAACAAAGATGGGAAATCACTATTATACAGAAAATCCGGAAACAGCACATGATTTTGAACAATGGTCTTTTGAGTTAAAAGGAAAGAAATTTCAGTTTGTGACAGATAGTGGGGTATTTTCCCGGGAGACCGTCGATTATGGCTCTCGCGTACTGATTGATGCCTTTGAATGGGCGGATTTACCAGAGGGAACGATTTTGGATGTGGGGTGTGGCTATGGACCGATCGGGTTGTCATTGGCTTATGCATCCCAGCGTCCAGTGGAAATGATCGATATCAACCAGCGGGCGGTTGATCTTGCCCAAGGCAATGCGAAACGAAATGGCATCGAGAATGCCGACATTCATGCCTCAAACATTTACGAAACCTTGCATCAAGGCGAATACGCAGCAATTCTTAGCAATCCACCTATTCGGGCAGGCAAAGAGGTTGTTCATGAGATCTTGACAGGGGCTCTGCCGCTATTGAAAACGGGCGGCACATTAACGATCGTGATTCAAAAGAAACAAGGTGCCCCCAGTGCCCAAAAGAAAATGCAACAAACCTTTGGTAATGCCGAAATCATCAAAAAAGACAAAGGGTATTATATTATTCAAAGCTACAAAGAATAAGCGCGCAAAGCAGACGTTTTTCACGTTCACAACAGGTTTACCTGTTTTTTAAAGACCACGATCATTTGCTAGGAGCTGCCTAGAATCGCTGGTCTTTTATTTTTTGTTTTCTTTTGTCGATTTTTTTAAGGAATGGAGCTGTTTTTTAACCCTTGTAAAAAGAAAATTTTGGAAGAAAGCAAGGGGTGCTATTTTTTTTAGAAAAAATTTGCTACACTTTAGGCAAGAAAGAGGTGAGAAGTAAATGAAACTGACAATCAAGCAGATTGCTGAAATGGCAGGGGTATCTGTAACTACTGTTTCGCAAATTCTGAACAATAAAGGTAGCCGTTTCAGTGAAGAAACCCGCAAACGGGTACTGGATATCGTTAATAAGCACCATTATAAGCCAGATTTTTTTGCTTCGAATCTAATCAATCGCCACTCAAAAACGATCGGTATGATTGTCCCTGACGTTACGGATTTTTTCTTTTCTAAAATCATTGAAGGAGCAGAAAGTTATTTCAATCCATTGGGGTATATGCTGGTATTGTGTAACTCCCGACATAGCCAAGAAAAAGAAATACAATATTTGAGAGAGCTGTCTCATCGATCAGTGGATGGTATTCTTTTGGCAACACCGCATCAGCTGCCTGACGAGTATTCATTGAAGAGCGGTTTTTTTGATGACCGACCAATTATTCTCGTCGATCGGGGAATCAATCAAAGAGACAATGGCCGTTTGATTGTGAAAGAATACGAAGGCGCTTATCAAGCAGTCAGCTATCTGATCAATAATGGCCATCAAAACATCGGTATGCTAAAAGAAAGTACTGGTTATTATCAATTGGAAGAACGTTTCAATGGTTATCGTCATGCGTTGAAAGATCATCAGATCCCGTTTAAAGGGCGTTACGTGGAGTCGGCTGAGTTAACAGTGACCGGCGGATACGATGCCTGCAAGAAATTATTGAAATACCGCGAGCTTACGGCTATTTTTTGTGGGAATGATGCTATGGCGATCGGCTGTTATCAAGCAATCTATGAAGCAGGGAAAAAAGTGCCCGAGGATATTTCTGTGATTGGTTTTGACGCATTGAAGCTAACGGAATACATCACACCACCATTGACCACGGTGATGCAGCCAACCTTTGAGATTGGCTTTACGGCAGCGAAATTTTTGGTAGACGCCATCGAGTTTCCTTCTCGAAGAATTCCAAATAAGATTTTTGATACAAAATTAATTCTTCGTGAGAGCGTGAAGGCATTGACAATTGCGAAATAGTGCGGTATATTTCCAATTGTAAGTGTTTTCATAGTTTTGTTTTATATAGTAAACCGTTTTACTAAAGTGGTTTACCTACAAGAAAAATATTGTATAATGTCAGAGGAAGCGAGGGTCATTTTGATGCGAATGGTGGATTTAATTGAAAAAAAGCGTGACGGTAAGTCATTGACAAAGGAAGAGATCGACTACATTGTAACTGCGTATACTGAAGGAAGTATTCCAGATTATCAGATGAGTGCTTTGTTGATGGCTATTTTTTATGTGGATATGTCCGATGAAGAAATCACAAACCTAACTTTAGCTATGGCAAATTCTGGTGAAGTCATTGATCTTTCTTCAATCGAAGGCATCAAAGTAGATAAACATTCAACAGGGGGTGTCGGTGATACTACCACGTTGATTCTAGCACCACTAGTAGCAAGTGTTGGTGTGCCAGTTGCCAAGATGTCTGGTCGTGGACTTGGTTACACAGGCGGTACGCTGGATAAATTAGAATCAATTCCCGGGTTTCAGATTGAGATTGCAGAAGAAGAGTTTATTCGCCTCGTAAACGAAAGCAAAGTGGCGGTTATCGGTCAGTCGGGGGATTTGGCCCCTGCAGACAAAAAATTATATGCGTTGCGGGATGTCACAGCGACCGTAAGCTCGATTCCATTGATCGCTAGCTCGATCATGAGTAAGAAAATCGCAGCAGGTGCGGATGCCATCGTGTTAGATGTGACGACTGGTGACGGTGCTTTCATGAAGAAAATTGAGGATGCCAAACGCTTAGCACAAACGATGGTTCGGATTGGCAAATTAGCGAACCGTCAGACAATGGCTGTGATCTCAGATATGTCACAGCCATTAGGCGAAGCCATTGGAAATAGTTTGGAAGTAGTGGAAGCTATTGAAACATTGCAAGGAAACGGTCCAGCTGATTTAGAAGAAATGTGCTATGCATTAGGCAGCCAAATGGTTGTTTTAGCCCAAAAAGCAGAATCGTTGGAAGAAGCACGCGCATTATTGGAAGAGGCACTGCACTCTGGTAAAGCGTTGGCTAAATTTCGTGAAATGATCCGTAATCAAGGTGGCGATGATTCAGTGATCGATGATCCAAGCCAAATCTTGACTGCCAATTATCAAAGAGCATTACCAGCAAAAACTTCTGGCGTCGTAACTAAGATCGTTGCCAATGAACTAGGCATCGCAGCTATGATGTTAGGTGCCGGCCGCAAAACCAAAGAAGAAGACATCGATCACGCAGTAGGAATCAAACTGCATAAAAAAGTGGGAGAGTCTGTTGAGCAAGGTGAAGCACTGTTAACGATCTACAGCAACACAGAAGCCATCGATGATGTCATCGAATTGATCTATCAAAATATTGAAATCGGAGAAAGCGGCGGTGAGCCACCGTTGATCCATGAAATCATTACAGAATAAGGAGCGAGTGGAATGGAATTAAATCGCATGATCGACCACACTATTTTAAAGGCAGATGCAACAAAAGAAGATGTCTTGCGCATCATTGAAGAGGCAAAAACCTATCACTTTTATTCTGTCTGTATCAATCCTACTTGGGTAGCTTTGGCAGCAGAAGAATTAAAAGGTGAACCGACGGCTGTTTGTACCGTGATCGGCTTTCCTTTAGGTGCCAATACATCAGAAGTCAAAGCTTATGAAACGGCAGATGCCATCAAGAATGGTGCCGATGAAGTGGATATGGTCATTAATATTGGTGCCTTGAAATCAAAACAGTTCAAAAAAGTTCAAGCGGATATCGAAGCGGTTGTTGCAGCAGCTAAAGACAAAGCATTAGTGAAAGTCATTATTGAAACAGCACTTTTAGACAATGAAGAAATCGTAAAGGCCTGTGAATTAGCGAAAGCAGCAGGAGCTGATTTTGTCAAAACATCGACAGGATTCTCTACTGGCGGAGCGGTTGTTGCTGATGTCAAACTGATGCGTGAAACAGTGGGCCCTGAAATGGGTGTGAAAGCATCTGGCGGCATCCATAACGAAGCAGAAGCAGCAGCAATGGTCGAAGCAGGAGCAAATCGTTTAGGAACCAGTGCAAGTGTAGCAATCGTTACAGGGTCAACGGGGGCTGGCTACTAATTCAATAAAGTGAGGTTCATCATGACAAAAGCGAAAAAAGAGTGGATCGAAACGGCAGTTGCCGCATTAGACAAAGCTTACGTTCCTTATTCTAAATTTCCAGTTGGGGCCTGCTTGGTCACCAAAAAAGGAACCATCTATCAAGGCATCAATATCGAAAATGCTTCGTTTGGCTTAACGAATTGCGCGGAACGCACCGCATTTTTCAAAGCAATTTCAGAAGGCGAAAAAGACTTTCAACACTTAGTTGTTGCTGGTCATACGCCAGAGCCTATCTCACCTTGTGGCGCCTGCCGCCAAGTAATGGTTGAGTTCTGTCAGCCGGATATGCCAGTCACTCTTGTGGGAGACGATGGTATAATCAAAGAGACAACTGTCGAAGGGTTGCTGCCATATTATTTTACGAACAAAGATCTATAAACCATGTTCATTCAGTCGAAGCGGCTGTTGAAAAATAAAAACTATTTTATAGGGGGCTTTACAGCAATGAAAAAAGCAAAATTATTTAGTTTAGGAATTGTTGCAGTGGCTGGGTTGACACTACTTGGTGCATGTGGCAATGGAGGAAAGTCAGGTTCGACTGATTCAACAGGCGGCGGTTCTGCAGACGGTAAAACAGATGCAGCACACAGTGTAGCAATCGTTACCGATATCGGTGGTGTAGATGACCGTTCATTCAACCAATCTGCTTGGGAAGGTTTGGAAGCTTGGGGGAAAGAACATAACATCGCTCGCGGTGTTGGTGGATATGACTACGTTCAATCAAATGAAGCTTCAGAATATACAACAAACGTAAATGGTGCTGTCCAAAACGGATTCAAAACGATTTTTGGTGTCGGTTACCTATTGAAAGATTCAATTGAAGCAGCTGCAGCACAAAACCCTGATACTCAATTTGGGATTATCGATGATGTCATCGAAGGCAAAGACAATGTTGTTTCTGCAACCTTCAAAGACAACGAAGCAGCTTACTTAGCTGGTTTTGCAGCAGCTTATACAACAAAAACAAACAAAGTTGGCTTTATCGGCGGTGAAGAAGGTGTCGTAATCGACCGTTTTGAAGCTGGTTTTATCAAAGGTGTCGAAGATGCTTCTAAAGCATTAGGCAAAGAGATTAAAATTGATTCTCAATATGCAGCATCATTTGGTGACCCTGCAAAAGGGAAAGCCCTAGCAGCTTCAATGTACCAAGGCGGCGTTGACGTAATCTTCCATGCTTCAGGTGGTACTGGTGCTGGTGTCTTCCAAGAAGCAAAAGCAATCAATGAACAATTGAACGAAGCTGACCTTGCAGACAAAAAAGTTTGGGTTATCGGTGTAGATAGCGACCAACAAGACGAAGGTGCATACAAAACAAAAGACGGCAAAGAAGACAACTTCACATTGGCTTCAACACTTAAAGGTGTAGGCGCAGCCGTACAAGATATTTCAACACGTGCATTAGAAGATAACTTCCCTGGCGGCGAACACATCGTTTATGGTTTGAAAGACGGCGGTGTAGATATCACTGAAGGTTTCTTATCAGATGATGCAAAAGCAGCGATCGAAACAGCAAAACAAGATGTGATCGATGGCAAAGTTGAAGTGCCAGAAAAACCAGAAAAATAAGCAAGTTTTTTTAAACAATGAAAAAAAAAGACAAGAAATTCTGAACGATAGTAGAGTTGAGCGATTCGCTATCGTTCAGATGCTCGTCTTGCTAATACATCTTTAGTGGTTAATGTCTTGATGAAAGCTGTTGAGTTTTCATGAGGATAATAACCATCCTAAGCAATAGCATTTATTTGTATTAAAAATTGTTGTGTCACTGAGTGTGAGAGCGAATTAGAAAGTAAGGATGTGAGAAACTTGGCTGAAGAAAAATATGTTGTAGAAATGCGCCATATCACCAAAGAGTTTGGAACCTTCAAAGCCAATGACGATGTCAACTTACAAGTAAGGCCGGGAGAAATCCACGCATTGCTTGGGGAAAACGGAGCTGGCAAGTCGACCTTGATGAATATGCTGTCAGGTTTGTTAGAACCGACATCAGGCGATATCTTGATGAATGGGGAGAAAGTGAATATTACTAGCCCTACAGCAGCTAATAAACTTGGCATTGGTATGGTCCATCAGCATTTTATGCTGGTTGACGCGTTTACTGTCACGGAAAATATCATTTTAGGAAGCGAACCAAATAAATTGGGTGTGTTGGACCGTAAAAAAGCCCGCAAAGAAATCAAACGGGTTTCTGAGCAATATGGCTTATCGGTTGACCCAGATGCTTATGTGCGAGACATCTCAGTCGGGATGGAACAGCGTGTGGAGATTCTAAAAACATTATACCGGGGTGCAGATGTACTGATTTTTGATGAACCAACTGCAGTACTGACACCACAAGAAATCGAAGAATTGATTGTCATTATGAGAGGACTTGTTCGGGAAGGAAAATCCATCATTTTGATTACTCATAAGTTGGATGAAATCAAAGCAGTAGCGGACCGTTGTACAGTGATTCGCCGAGGCAAAGGAATAGGTACAGTCAATGTCAAAGACGTAACGTCACAGCAATTGGCAGATATGATGGTTGGTCGTTCTGTTTCCTTCAAAACACCGAAAAAACCTGCAGAACCAAAAGAAGTCGTCCTGTCTATCGAAAACTTAGTTGTAAAAGAAAATCGCGGCCTAGAGGCTGTTAAAGGCTTAAGTTTGGAAGTGCGGGCTGGGGAAGTTCTGGGGATTGCCGGAATCGATGGCAACGGACAGTCGGAATTGCTACAGGCAATCACAGGATTAAGAAAATCCGAAAGCGGCAAAGTCTTATTGAATGGTGACGACATTACAAATTTCAAACCTCGTAAAGTAACGGAGGCAGGTGTCGGGCATGTGCCGGAAGACCGTCATAAATATGGATTGGTTCTAGACATGATGCTTTCAGAAAACATTGCTTTACAAACGTATTATCAAAAACCGCTGAGCAATTATGGCGTGCTGGACTACGGGGAAATGAATGAATTTGCCCGTGGATTGATCCAAGAGTTTGATGTCCGTACAGTCAATGAGATTGTTCCTGCTCGTGCCCTCTCTGGCGGGAATCAGCAAAAGGCGATTATTGCACGGGAAATCAGCCGTGATCCGGATCTTTTGATCGTAGCGAACCCAACACGGGGCTTAGACGTAGGCGCAATTGAGTTTATCCATAAACGTTTGATCGAACAGCGGGACAAATTCAAAGCTGTCTTGTTAGTCAGCTTCGAATTAGATGAGATTTTGAACGTATCAGACCGAATCGCCGTTATCCATGCTGGTGAGATTGTTGGCGTCGTTGATCCGAAAGAGACATCAGAAAAAGAACTCGGATTACTAATGGCGGGTTATTCATTAGAAGAAGCCCGACGCGAGCTACAAATGGAGGAAGTAGGTGGTTCTGTTGAATAACCGCAAAGAAAAAATTCGGAACCTGCTTGTGCCGATCATTGCTGTTCTGCTTGGTTTTATCCTTGGTGGAATCATCATGGCGGCATTTGGCTACAGCCCAATCGATGGGTATCTTCAAATGTTCCGTACCGTATTTATCAATGGTCAAAACGGCGGATTGAATGCTAGAAATATTGGTGAGATTTTCGTTACAGCTGGTCCACTGATTTTTACAGCTTTGGGATTCGCAGTAGCGAATTCTGCAGGATTCTTTAATATCGGTCTTTCTGGACAAGCATTAGCAGGATGGGTAGCAAGTATCTGGGTCGCATTGTCTATGCCAGATGCTCCTCGAATCATCGTGTTGCCTACCGCTATTCTTGTAGGGGCAGCCTGTGGTGCAATTGCTGCAGCTATTCCAGGTATCTTACGTGCCTTCTTTGGTACGAGTGAAGTTATCGTAACTATTATGATGAATTATATTTTATTGTATACAGGAAATCATATCGTCAATAACGTCATGAATGAATCCATGATCACAACAAAAGGTGTGACCAAAATGGTAGGCGACAATGCCTCTTTACAAACACCTTTCTTAGCAAATTTGACCAACAATTCCCGGTTAAACATTGGTATTTTCATGGCACTGATCTTCCTCGTGTTGATTTGGTTCATGATGAAGAAAACAACGTTAGGTTATGAGATTCGAGCAGTTGGTTTGAATCCAACCGCATCTGAGTATGCTGGGATGAGCAGCAAACGGACAATCATTATTTCAATGATCATCTCTGGAACATTAGCTGGATTAGGTGGCGTCGTTCAAGGTTTGGGAACTTTTGAAAACTTCTTCGTTCAAGGTTCGTCATTGAGTATTGGTTTTGATGGGATGGCAGTCTCATTATTAGGCAGCGGGTCTTCGATTGGGATTTTACTTTCTGCATTGCTGTTCAGTGTTCTTAAACTGGGCGGACAAGGAATGCAGTTTGCAGGGATTCCTTCAGAACTTGTTGATGTCGACATTGCGATCATCATCTTCTTCGTTGCGATCAGCTACGTGATTCGTTTTGTATTAGCTAAAATCTTTGATGGCAAAAAGGAAGTCGCTGTTGTCCAAGAAATTGAAGCAAAGCCAAATAATCAAGATCAGGAAGGAGGAACCATCTAATGAATATCAGTTTAATTTCTTCGATCGTCACACAAACGTTGATTTATGCTGCACCATTGATCCTGACTGCACTGGGCGGCGTTTTCTCAGAGCGAAGCGGGATCGTTAACGTAGGTCTTGAAGGAATCATGGTGATGGGTGCCTTCAGTTCGATCGTTTTCAATATTGAATTTGCGTCACAATTTGGTGCATGGACACCTTGGTTAGGAATGCTAGTCGGCGGGTTAGTAGGAATGGCCTTCTCACTGCTGCATGCTGTAGCCACCATCAACTTTAGAGCAGATCACATTATCAGTGGTACCGTAATGAATTTGATGGCGCCAGCGCTGGCTGTCTTCTTAGTTAAAGCCATCTACAACAAAGGGCAAACAGACAATATTCAACAAACATTAGGGTATTTCAATTTTCCTGTGTTGCGTGATATTCCTGTGATTGGTCCAGTCTTCTTTAACCAAACGTTTTTACCTGCTTACTTTGCGATCTTGATTTCTGTGATTGCTTGGTTTGTCATCTTTAAAACACGATTTGGCTTACGGCTACGTTCCGTGGGTGAACACCCTCAGGCAGCAGATACCTTAGGAATCAATGTCTATGTGATGCGCTATTCTGGCGTGTTGATCTCCGGTTTCCTAGGCGGAATGGGTGGCGCGTTATTTGCCCAATCAATCGCTGGACGTTTTGCTGTAACAACGATTGCCGGTCAAGGGTTTATCTCAATGGCAGCAATGATCTTTGGTAAATGGAATCCGTTAGGTGCGATGGGCGCTGCAATTTTCTTCGGCTTTGCGCAAAACATCAGTATCGTTGGCGGACAATTGCCAATCATTTCCTCCATTCCAGCGGTTTATCTACAAGCAGCACCATATGCGTTAACAATTATTGTTCTAGTGCTGTTCCTTGGGAAAGCGGCAGGACCTAAAGCTAACGGTAAGAACTACATCAAATCTAAATAATTTTTTCTGTATGAAAGGGTGGGGCTATGGGACATGTTTGTGTTGCTGTGCCCTGCCCTTTTTTTTGTGTAGCAGCAAGAAACCCAATATCTCAAACATCCTTAAAGGCAAATCTTTCTTATTTCTAGTATGATAAGAAAAGAATAACAATAAAAGAAAGTAGGGAAAAGAATGTTTAAACGTGTACATTTGATCGTAATGGATTCTGTAGGTATCGGTGAAGCGCCCGATGCAGAAAAATTTGGTGACGTTGGTTCTGATACATTAGGACATATCGCCAAAGAAGCTGGATTGACGATTCCTCATTTGGAACAGTTAGGTCTTGGTACGATCCGACCGCTGGATGGTGTCAAAAATGTAGCAGACCATGACGGCTATGCAACGAAACTAGAAGAAATCTCTGTCGGAAAAGATACCATGACTGGACACTGGGAAATCATGGGTTTGAATATTCAAAAACCGTTTCGTGTGTTTCCTGACGGATTTCCTCAAGAATTGCTGCAACAAATCGAAGAATTTTCTGGACGTAAAATCGTCTGCAACAAACCTTATTCCGGTACAGCAGTCATTGATGATTACGGTGAACACCAAATGAAAACAGGCGATTTGATCGTTTATACGTCTGCCGATCCAGTCTTGCAAATTGCAGCTCATGAAGAAATCATTCCGTTGGAAGAATTGTACCGCATTTGCCAATATGTGCGTGATATTACCAAAGATGAACCATATATGATCGGCCGCATCATTGCTCGCCCTTATGTTGGTGAACCAGGAAACTTCACCCGGACAAGCAACCGGCATGACTATGCACTGGATCCTTTTGGACACACAGTGTTGGATTCGTTGAAAGATGCTGGCAAAGACGTCATCGCTGTCGGAAAGATCAATGACATCTTCAATGGTCAAGGAATCACTGATTCAGTAAGAACAAAGAGCAATATGGATGGTGTGGATCAGCTATTGAATGTGATGAAGCAAGACTTTACCGGCCTAAGTTTTACTAATTTAGTTGATTTCGATGCGCTTTACGGCCATCGCCGGGATGTTGTCGGTTATGCTCATGCCATTGAAGATTTCGATTTAAGAATCCCAGAGATTCTGGATGCCATGGCTGACGATGATTTATTAATGATCACAGCCGATCACGGAAATGATCCAACCTTTACTGGGACTGATCATACAAGAGAATATGTACCATTATTGGTTTACAGCAAACAATTTAAAGGACAAGGCCAACTACCCCAAGGCCATTATGCCGATATTTCAGCAACAATTGCAGAAAACTTTGCAGTACCGGCAACAGAAAATGGGGAAAGCTTCTTAAATCATTTAAATTAGAGGTGGAGAAATGACAACATTACATGAGAAATTGCAGGAAACAACGACATTCATCAAGGAAAAAGGGGTAGGATCTATTGATTTTGGTTTGATCTTAGGTTCAGGATTAGGTGAATTAGCAGATGAGATTGAAAATCCAATTGTGCTGCCTTATAACGATATCCCTCATTTTCCAGTTTCAACAGTCGTCGGGCATGCCGGACAATTAGTTTATGGTACATTATCTGGAAAAAAAGTATTGGCGATGCAAGGTCGTTTCCATTACTATGAAGGACATTCCATGCAGACAGTTACTTACCCTGTTCGAGTAATGGCAGCTCTTGAAGCACATTCACTTGTTGTGACGAACGCATGCGGCGGAGTGAATGAAAGTTTCCAACCTGGTGATTTGATGTTGATCACGGATCAAATCAATTTCATGGGGGACAATCCATTGATTGGGGCTAACGAAGAAGAAATGGGACCACGATTCCCTGATATGAGCCAGGCTTATCATCCAAGCTACCGGGAAACAGCAAAACAAATTGCAGAAACAAAAGGTCTCCACTTAAAAGAAGGAGTTTACATGGGCTTTTCTGGGCCGACTTATGAAACACCTGCTGAAATTCGATTTGCTCGTACGATCGGTGCAGATGCTGTGGGTATGTCGACGGTTCCTGAGGTAATCGTAGCTGTTCATAGTGGCTTGAAAGTGTTGGGCGTTTCATGTATCACCAATCTAGCTGCTGGTATGCAAGCAAGCCTGAACCATGAAGAAGTCGTAGAGACAACAGAACGGGTCAAAGCCGAATTTAAAGCGCTGATCAAAGAAACTTTAGCGAATCTGTAAAACAAGCAAACCCTAAAAAAGAGCATAAAAGAGAAGTAGAAAAGGAGCGAAAAGATGAGCGTTCATATTGAAGCAAAAGCAGGCGAGATTGCTGATAAAATTTTATTACCTGGCGATCCTCTACGCGCAAAATACATTGCAGAAACATTTTTAGAAGACCCGATCTGTTATAACAATGTCCGAGGGATGCTCGGTTATACCGGTGTCTACAAAGGTGAGCGAGTATCAGTACAAGGAACTGGTATGGGGATGCCTTCTGCGACCATTTATGCCCATGAATTGATCAATTCTTATGGCGTAAAAAAATTGATTCGTGTCGGCACTTGTGGCGCGATTTCTAAAGATGTTCATGTTCGGGACTTAGTGATCGCCCAAGCTGCAGCGACAAGTTCTTCCATGGTAGCAAAGAATTTTCAAAGTTTTCATTTTCCGCCAATCGCAGATTTCGACTTGTTGCGTAAAGCGTATGATACAGCGATTGCATCCGGTTTTACCTCCCACGTTGGGAACATTTTATCGGAAGATACTTTCTATAAAGATGATATGGCAGAAACAGTGGAATTGGCTGATCTTGGTGTATTAGGTGTTGAGATGGAGGCCGCTGCGCTTTACTATTTAGGAGCAAAATTCCACGTACAGACCTTAGCGATCTGCACAGTCAGTGATCATATCATCACTGGAGAAGAAACAACAGCGGAAGAGAGACAAACAACATTCAATGATATGATCAAAGTTGGCTTAGAAACGGCTATCTCCTAATCCTTTTTCTTATCCTACAGCCTACAAAAAATTTTCTATTCCTGTATCGCTTTCTGATTGACTCCTTAGACAATGGGAGCCAGTCAGAAAGTGATTTTTTGTTAAATGATTGATTGAATATTTTTAGCTAGTTGGAATAGTTGCACTTTTGGACGAAAATGGTTTAATTAAAGAAAAGGAGGTTGGAGCATGAATAATTTTACTTTTCAGGTGACAACGGATATACGTTTTGGGAAAGATCGGTTAAATGAGTTGCCGGAAGTATTGAATACTTTCGGAAAAAATGTCCTATTGGTCTATGGCGGCGGCAGTATCAAAAAAAGCGGACTTTATGATCAAGTCATGGCGCAATTGCAAAACAATGACAATCAAGTAACAGAATTAGCAGGAGTTGAACCAAACCCTCGGATTGAAACAGTAGCAAAAGGGGCAGAACTCTGCCGCACTGAAAAAATTGATGTGATTCTTGCAGTCGGAGGCGGCTCCGTGATTGATTGCAGCAAAGTGATCGCAGGTGCTGCTTGCAGTGAGGAAGATCCTTGGACTTTAGTGACTAAACGCAGCTACCAAGGGCCAGCATTGCCATTAGTTACGGCTTTGACATTAGCTGCAACTGGTAGTGAAATGAATCGGGGAGCAGTTATCACGAACCTTACAGCGAAACAAAAATTAGGGGTCCACGGTCCTAATTTCTTGCCGAAGGTTTCTTTCTTAGATCCCACATGGACCTTTAGCGTCAATCGCTATCAAACAGCGGCTGGTTCTGCAGATATTATGAGTCATCTGATCGAAAACTACTTTAGTACAACAGAGAATACGGATGTACAAGACGGCATCGCAGAAGGGCTGTTGAAAGCGGTAATCACAAACTTGCCGATTGCTTTGGATACCCCAGATGACTATGATGCTCGGGCAAACTTGATGTGGGCAAGTACATTGGCGTTAAATGGGTTGACAGGTAGTGGGAAAGCCGGTGCGTGGTCGTGCCATCCAATGGAACATGAGTTGAGTGCTTTTTATGATATTACTCATGGGATCGGCTTAGCCATCTTGACGCCCCGCTGGATGCTTCATGTGTTAAATGAGACAACAGCACCTAAGTTGGCTCGCTTTGCCCGTGAAGTATTCCAAGTAGAAGAAGCGGTCCCAGAAATGGCAGCCCGGATGGGGATTCAAAAGTTATACGATTTCTTCCTTGCTTGTGGGATCCCAATGACTTTACCAGAAGTGGGAATCGAAGATGATCGTCATTTTGAAGAAATGGCCAAGCAAGCAGTAGCATTTAGTTCAATTGCGACAAATGCCTACGTACCGTTGACAGAATCTGATGTCATTGCCATTTATCAAGAGGCTTTGACCCCTTCAGAGTATCTCTAAATGAAGAAACCCTGACAGAATAGACAAATAATCGGTAGGGTAATTGGTATCCTACCGATTATTTGTCTGCGTACTTCTATCAAAGAATTATCTTGAATAATGGATACGGCGCAAGATCTCTTGTGCGATCACACCATGTCCGGCGATTGTTGGATGGACACCATCTTCCCCAGTATAATAAGATGAATGTTTTTTGACAGTACGTTCAGCGAATAAGCCGTCTAAAGGAAGGTAGTCACAACCAAATTCAGCAGCTAGTTCACGAATGGAATGGATCTTGGGATCCAAATCCTTCCGCCATTGTTTGCGATCTGCTGGATAAGGAAGAACAAATGGCTCTAAAAGCAGGATTTTCTTGATCCCACTTTCGGTCACTTGCTGCAAAAATTGCCGATAATCACTAGCAAATGTCGCAGTTGCTTCGGGTGTGCCGAAAGAGGAGGTGCCAATATTGCGCCAGGTATCATTGATACCGATCAAGAAAATCAGTAGATCTGGCTTTAAATCAATGCAGTCTTCCTCGATGCGATTTAAGATATCGCGAATTTTATTCCCGCTAATGCCGCGGTTAACAAATGACAAGTTTGCATCTGGGTATTCTGCAGCTAGATGGGCTGCCACAAAGGCGGGAAATCCTTTTCCCAGATCCGTAGCATCGAGTCGATCACGGCCGCAGTCGGTGATGCTATCTCCAAGAAATAGTAGCGTATCATTTTTACAGAGTGTGGTCATCATTCCAAGCTCCTTTCGTATGCGGTTTCAATTATAACGAATATTTCTCAGGAAACCAATCAAAAAAAGACTGTGCCGTCAGTCAGGAAGAATACTCTTGCTCTGACTTGCAGCACAGCCTTGGCTGTTAATGATTATAAGTAATATTTTTTCGCAACTGTTAGATCATCGTTCAATTCATAAACAAGTGGTTGACCTGTTGGAATTTCAAGATCCATGATGTCTTCATCAGAGATACCTTCGATGTGTTTTGCTAACGCACGTAGAGAGTTTCCGTGAGCGGCAACTAAAACAGTTTTGTTGTCTTTCAATGCAGGTGCGATTTCATCTTGCCAGAAAGGTAATGCACGTTCTAGCGTTACTTTCAAGTTTTCGCCGCCAGGTACGTCGCGAGGATCAAGCATTGCATAACGACGATCGTTTGCTGCAGAACCTTCATCAGATGCATCCATCAATGGAGGCAATACATCGTAGGAACGACGCCAGATGTGAACTTGTTCGTCTCCGTATTTTTCAGCAGTTTCTTTTTTGTTCAATCCTTGTAGTTTACCGTAGTGACGTTCGTTCAAACGCCAAGATTTGATTGTTGGCACCCATAGTTGATCAGAATATTCTAAAATGTAGTTACAAGTTTTGATGGCACGAGTTAATACAGATGTGTAGGCAACATCGAATTCGATGCCGGCTTCTTTGATTTTACGTCCGCCCTCGATTGCTTCTTCGACACCTTCTGGCGCTAAATCTACATCGGCCCAACCAGTAAATTGGTTCAATTTATTCCATTCGCTTAGTCCGTGACGAGAAAATACTAATTTTGGCATGTAAAACTCTCCTTTTAGATATTAGATATTTTTCTGAAATTTTCAATTCCCTGTTTATTGTACACTTTTTCGCAAAGAATTTCTACGTATTTAGCGTAAAACCTTGTTTCTTAAAAAAAGAAACAGAAAAAAACGTCTTTCTTCAAGACGTTCTTTTTTATTTCTGAATCATTTTGTCTGACAGGATCGGCGCACAGAAAAAAAGATGAAGCACCGGATTCAGACAAGTGATTAATGACTGTATACTTTATCCAATTCTTCTTCTGAAAGTTTTATGTATTTATAGCAGGTTCCGACAGAAACACCGCATTTTGTGGAGATGAATTGAATCGTCTCTTTTTTATCGTAATAAAGCTGGCGAATTTTTTTGATGGTTTTTGGATCGATTTTTGGACGTCCGCCAATTTTGCCGTTCTTTCGGGCATTGTTCAATCCGACTAATGTCCGTTCTTTGATTAAGGCTTGTTCCATCGCTGCCAAACCTTCCATTAAATTGAAATAAATCGCCCCCATGGGTTCTCTCGTATCGATGTTTTCTGCTAGAGAAACTAGGTGAAGGTTTCTTTTTCTTAGAAGATCTGTCAATTCAGTTAATTGCCGGGTTGTTTTACCTAAACGATGAAGTTCAGAAACAACCAGCGTTTCCCCAGACTGCATACGAGCAATCACAGATTCTAATGAGTGGTTATCACAGTTTTCTTCGTAGGCATAGGTTTCGTGGAACAATTCTGTACAACCAAATTCTTTTAGTTTGTTTAATTGTTCACTTGATTCTTTATCAATAATTGTTGTGCGAGCATAACCGATGACTTTCATAGCCGCTCCTTCCTATTCTTTTTTATTTGAATGTAGCATAAATGAGGCATAAATGATAGAGAAAACTTGCACAAAAATGAATTTAACTCTAGAAAAATGAAGAAAAATACGTAGAACCTCGAACAAAAGGAGCACTTGCTCCTTTTGTTGCTAGAGGCATCAGCGAACGCTGCGGGTCTCAGGTCCATCTTCTTGTCCAATGATGATCGTATGGACCATATCCAAGAAGAGCCCGTGCTCTACAACACCGACGGTTTGATCTAGTTCATGAGCCAATGCAACTGGTTCATTGATGGTTTGTAGATGAAGATCAATGATGTAATGACCGCAATCAGTTTTTAGCGGGGTGCCATCTTCGGCTAGGCGAAGGACAGGGTGATAGTTTTTTTCTGTAAACAATCGCATCAATTGCTGACTGCCATAGGGAATCACTTCTACAGGTAATGGGAATGCGCCTAATTTTTCAACGATCTTTGATTTATCAACAATCCAAAGAACTTTTTTAGAGTAGGTTGCGACGATTTTTTCAAAAAGCAGTGCGGCACCGCCACCTTTGATTCCATGATAGTCTCCGCTGATCTCATCTGCACCATCGATCGTTAAATCGACACTTGCCACTTCATCGATCGTTTTGACCGGGATCCCTAACGATTCTGCTTGTTTTTTTGATGCCCAGGATGTTGGTACACCAACGATCGACAAGTTTTCTTCTTTCACTCTGCGCCCCAATTCTTCGATCATGTAATACGCAGTTGAACCAGTTCCTAAACCGACGACCATACCGTCAGTGACATAGCTGGCCGCTTCAATACCGACCATCTCTTTTAGATTCATTATTGACCCACCTCTAATAAAATACTATTTTCATCTTTATTATATAGTAAGAAGAAGTAAAAAGGAGGCGCAAGGGAGAGTTTTTTTTATAAAATTTTGGCAGTTGCTCCTTTCATAAAAAATCATTGAAGAGATGGTTGACAGAGTCTTTTTATCATGGTATTCTATCAAAGGTGCTTTATCTACAGGTCTCTCGTTGGAGACGTGCTGACTGTTTATCAAAGCATATTTGATAAGAATGCAGAGAATGCATTATTTTTTATCGCAAAAAAAGAACCACCTGGATGTGTGGAACTATAAAGCGAATCAAGGAAGGAGGAAAACTAGGGATGCCTACAATTAATCAATTAGTACGTAAACCTCGTAAATCCAAGGTTGAAAAATCAAATTCACCAGCATTGAACAAAGGATACAACAGTTTCAAAAAAGCTCAAACGAATGTTAACTCACCTCAAAAGCGTGGGGTAGCTACTCGTGTGGGAACTATGACACCGAAAAAACCGAACTCAGCTCTACGTAAATATGCGCGTGTTCGTTTGTCAAACTTGATTGAAGTGACAGCTTATATTCCAGGTATCGGTCACAACTTGCAAGAACACAGTGTGGTATTGCTACGCGGTGGACGTGTAAAAGACTTACCAGGGGTACGTTACCATATCGTTCGTGGTGCATTGGATACTGCCGGTGTTAACGATCGTAAACAATCTCGTTCTAAATATGGAACAAAACGTCCTAAAGCTTAATTTTGATTCAAACTACAAATGAAACTATTTAATCAGAACTGATATTTCGGAAGGAGGAGTTACGGATGCCTCGTAAAGGTCCTGTTGCAAAACGTGATGTTTTACCAGATCCTATTTATAACTCAAAATTAGTAACTCGTTTGATCAACCGTGTAATGGTTGATGGTAAACGCGGTGTTGCTGCAAATATTATCTACAATGCTTTTGGCATTATCAAAGAATCTACAGGAAATGATCCATTGGAAGTTTTCGAACAAGCAATGAAGAACATTATGCCTGTATTGGAAGTTAAAGCTCGCCGTGTCGGTGGTTCTAACTACCAAGTCCCAGTTGAAGTTCGTCCAGAACGTCGTACAACTCTAGGTCTTCGTTGGGTGGTAAACTACGCTCGTTTGCGTGGCGAACACACAATGGAAGAACGTCTTGCGAAAGAAATCATGGATGCAGCAAACAACACTGGTGCTTCTGTGAAGAAACGCGAAGACACACACAAAATGGCGGAAGCCAACCGCGCATTTGCTCACTATCGTTGGTAAGATCCTCACTGCTTTTTATTGGAAGGTACTGAGACAACCTTAGCTTAGGTTTAAGTAAGAATGAGAGGGGAACAACCTAGAATGGCAAGAGAATTTTCGCTAGAAAAAACTCGTAATATCGGGATCATGGCCCACGTTGACGCTGGTAAAACAACGACAACTGAACGTATCCTTTATTACACAGGTAAAATCCATAAAATTGGGGAAACACATGAAGGTGCTTCTCAAATGGACTGGATGGAACAAGAACAAGAACGTGGGATCACGATCACTTCTGCTGCGACAACTGCGCAATGGAAAGAAAATCGCGTAAATATCATCGACACTCCTGGACACGTGGACTTCACAATTGAAGTACAACGTTCACTACGGGTTCTTGACGGTGCTGTAACAGTATTGGACTCACAATCTGGTGTAGAACCACAAACTGAAACAGTTTGGCGTCAAGCGACAGATTACCGCGTACCACGTATCGTATTCTGTAACAAAATGGATAAAATCGGTGCAGACTTCTTATACTCTGTATCTACTTTACATGATCGCTTGCAAGCAAATGCTCATCCAATCCAATTACCAATTGGTGCGGAAGATGACTTTACTGGTATCATCGATCTAGTAAAAATGAAAGCTGAGATCTATACAAACGATTTAGGAACAGAGATTCAAGAAACTGAAATTCCTGAAGAGTACAAAGAATTAGCTGAAGAATGGCGCGAAAAATTAGTTGAAGCTGTTGCAGATACTGACGAAGAGCTAATGATGAAATTCTTGGAAGGTGAAGAAATCACTGAAGAAGAATTGAAAGCTGGTATCCGTCAAGCGACATTGACTGTTGAATTTTTCCCAGTTCTTTGTGGTTCAGCCTTCAAAAACAAAGGGGTTCAATTGATGTTGGATGCAGTCATCGACTACCTTCCTTCACCACTTGATGTTCCTGCAATCAAAGGGATCAATCCTAAAACTGACGAAGAAACTGATCGTCCTGCTGACGATGAAGCGCCTTTTGCTTCACTAGCATTTAAAGTAATGACTGACCCATTCGTAGGTCGTTTGACATTCTTCCGTGTGTATTCAGGTGTCTTGAACTCTGGATCATATGTCTTGAATGCTTCAAAAGACAAACGCGAACGTATCGGTCGTATCCTGCAAATGCACGCGAACACTCGTGCAGAAATCCAAACAGTTTATTCAGGCGATATCGCTGCAGCTGTTGGTTTGAAAGATACAACAACAGGGGATACATTGTGTGACGAAAAATCACCAGTTATCCTTGAATCAATCGAATTCCCAGAACCAGTTATCGAAGTAGCTGTTGAACCTAAATCAAAAGCTGACCAAGATAAAATGGGTGTGGCTTTACAAAAACTTGCTGAAGAAGATCCTTCATTCCGTGTAGAAACAAACGCTGAAACTGGCGAAACTGTTATCGCAGGGATGGGTGAACTTCACTTGGACGTCCTTGTTGACCGTATGCGTCGCGAATTTAAAGTTGAAGCAAACGTTGGTGCGCCTCAAGTTTCTTACCGCGAAACATTCCGTGCTTCTACGCAAGCCGAAGGTAAATTTGTACGTCAGTCTGGTGGTAAAGGTCAATACGGTCACGTATGGATCGAATTTACACCAAACGAAGAAGGTAAAGGCTTCGAATTCGAAAACGCAATTGTCGGTGGTGTGGTTCCACGTGAATACATCCCAGCAGTTGAAAAAGGACTTGAAGACTCAATGGCTAACGGTGTTCTAGCTGGTTATCCATTGGTTGACATCAAAGCCAAGCTTTACGATGGTTCATACCATGATGTCGATTCAAGTGAAACAGCCTTCCGTGTGGCAGCTTCAATGGCTTTACGTGCTGCAGCGAAGAAAGCTAATCCAGTGATTCTTGAACCAATGATGAAAGTTGTTATCACTGTTCCTGAAGATTACTTAGGTGATGTTATGGGACACGTAACTGCTCGTCGTGGACGTGTTGAAGGTATGGAAGCGCATGGTAACTCACAAATCGTTAACGCGATTGTTCCATTGGCTGAAATGTTCGGATATGCAACAACACTTCGTTCATCTACTCAAGGACGCGGTACTTTCATGATGACATTTGATCACTATGAAGATGTACCTAAGTCTGTTCAAGAAGAAATCATCAAGAAAAACGGCGGCAAAGCTGAATAATTGATGCACAAATGCGAAATTCAGTAAAAAGCTATATTTTTTATGAAGTTTCGTGTACAATATTATCGATGATAAGGGATGGGGGGCTTCGCGCCCTCTACCTATCAAATATAAAAAATAAACTGTATTTTTAGGAGGAACATTTTAAAATGGCAAAAGAAAAATTTGACCGTTCTAAACCCCACGTAAACATTGGTACGATCGGACACGTTGACCATGGTAAAACTACACTTACAGCTGCTATCACAACTGTATTATCTAAAAAAGGTTTGGCACAAGCTTCTGCTTACGACCAAATCGATGGTGCTCCAGAAGAACGCGAACGCGGAATCACTATCTCAACTGCTCACGTTGAGTATGAAACTGAAGCTCGCCACTACGCTCACGTAGACTGCCCAGGACACGCGGACTATGTTAAAAACATGATCACTGGTGCTGCGCAAATGGACGGTGCGATCTTAGTAGTATCTGCTGCTGACGGTCCTATGCCTCAAACTCGTGAACACATCTTGTTATCACGTAACGTTGGCGTACCATACATCGTTGTTTTCTTGAACAAAATGGATATGGTTGATGACGAAGAATTGCTAGAATTAGTTGAAATGGAAGTTCGTGACCTATTGTCTGAATATGACTTCCCAGGCGACGATGTTCCTGTAATCGCCGGTTCTGCTTTGAAAGCTCTTGAAGGAGATCCTTCATACGAAGAAAAAATCATGGAATTGATGGCTGCAGTTGACGAATACGTTCCAACTCCAGAACGTGATACTGACAAACCATTCATGATGCCAGTCGAAGACGTATTCTCAATCACTGGACGTGGTACTGTTGCTACAGGCCGTGTTGAACGTGGACAAGTTCGCGTTGGTGATGAAGTAGAAATCGTTGGTATTGCTGACGAAACTGCTAAAACAACTGTAACAGGTGTTGAAATGTTCCGTAAATTGTTAGACTATGCTGAAGCAGGGGATAACATTGGTGCATTGCTACGTGGGGTTGCTCGTGAAGACATCCAACGTGGACAAGTATTGGCTAAAGCTGGTACAATCACACCTCATACAAAATTCAAAGCTGAAGTTTATGTTTTGACAAAAGAAGAAGGTGGACGTCACACTCCATTCTTCACTAACTACCGTCCTCAGTTCTACTTCCGTACAACTGACGTAACTGGTGTTGTTGAATTACCAGAAGGAACTGAAATGGTTATGCCTGGCGATAACGTAACAATCGACGTTGAATTGATCCACCCAATCGCTATCGAAGACGGAACTCGTTTCTCAATTCGTGAAGGCGGACGTACTGTTGGTTCAGGCGTTGTAACTGAAATCAAAGCTTAATTGACTTGATAAATGCAAAAAGCAGAAGCGCTAGCGCTTCTGCTTTTTTGGCTCTTTGTCAATAAGGACTGATGGGTTGTACAAAATCAAATCTGGGTCAGAATGAACCTCATTCTGGCTCAG
>NZ_JBDGBK010000008.1:0-57113 GCF_040910045.1 Enterococcus sp. RTP21361st1_A6_RTP21361_211029
TATTATTGGGAATCCCAGCTTAAATCATAGATACCGTAAGGGATTTTATTCTTTATTTAAAACTTTGCAACAGAACCTTATTTTTCCCGTAAAGGTAAGTTGCTCCAAATGAGACGACACAACTTGCTAGCATACAAATAAAGAATATTGGCCAGAATTCAAACGGAATAGACAAGAAACCAGGAATTCCACTGATACCAACAGAAGTTGCAATGACGTGTTGTGACGCCATAAATCCTCCAATTATTCCAGAGGTCAGAATGGAAACCACGAATGGGAATTTATACTTTAGATTAACCCCGAACATTGCTGGCTCAGTGATACCCATATAAGCAGACAAACCGGCAGCCAGTCCAACACCTTTCAACTTTTTATTTTGGATTAAGAAATTCATTGCAATAGCAGCAGAACCTTGTGCCAAACTTGACATGACTCCAATAGGCCAAATATAATCTCCACCGTTCGCCATCAATTGAATATGAACTGGTAAAAACGCATGATGCATCCCTGTCACGACTAATGGCGCAAGACCAATACCATAAGCAAATCCGCCAATAAATGGAACTTTTTGGAATAACCATACAATACCTGCGACAATCGTATTACCAATAGCAATTGTAATCGGCGCTATAATAATAAATGTTATAACACTAGTAAAAAGAATTGCAACTGGTGCAACAACCAACAGTTGGATTGTTTCAGGCACACGCTTTTTCAAGAATAGCTCTGTTTTAGCTAACACATAGCCGGAAACTAGAGCTGGCAATACTTGTGCTTGTAGTCCTATCTTAGAGATGGACAATCCAAAGATTGTCCAATGTGGAATATCTCCCGTGGTTACTGCTTGCCCGTAATTCCAGGCATTCATCAAATCTGGGTGTACAAAGACTAGACCTAACACAATCCCAAGAAGAGGATTTCCTTTAAAGTATTTTACAGTTGACCATGTTATTAACGCAGGCAGAAATTGAAAGGAAGTGTTTGCGATAAGATTTATCATATCAGCGACATCAGCAATATTAGGATATACTTCAATGAGTGACTGCTCAAAAAAGATTCCTGGGTTTGTTAATAAATTATTCAGTCCCATCAGTAAACCAGCTGTAACGATCGCTGGTAAAATCGGCACAAATACATCACCCAATATTTTAACTGCACGTTGAAACCAATTCAAATTCAACTCAGCCGCTACTTTTTTAACGTCTTCTTTGTTTGCCCCACTCAGCCCAGATTGGCTTATAACCTCTTCATAGATATCTGCTACTTTAGGACCGATAACAACTTGAAACTGTCCATTAGCATTGAAGGTACCCTTCACATCTTCCAGGTTTTCCAATCCTGCCTTATCAACTTTAGTGTCATCTCGCAAGGCAAACCTCAGACGTGTCACACAGTGAGTCAGTGCTGCAATATTCTCTTTTCCACCAACAAAGTTAATGATTGATTTAGCTTCTTCTTTATTACTCATTAATTCTTACCTCTATTTCTTCTTTATTAGTTAATGCTTGAGATGAATCATTGCCTACCATGATCCAATAAGCACCATCATCTATAATTTCGTTGAACTCTTCATCATAATACTTAAAATCTTTGTTTGTAAGTTCAAAAGAAACAGTCACACTATCCCCTGACTTAACAAAAACCTTCTTGTAGGCTACCAAGTCTTTTGTTGGTCTTATATAACGACCATATTGAGCTCCAATATATAGTTGAACAACCTCATAACCATCTCTACTTCCTTTATTTGAAACGGTAGTAGTCACCTTCCAACAGTTCTTACCCTTCTCTTTAATGCTAATTGGTGACATAGAAAAAGTGGTATAACTCAACCCATACCCAAAGGGAAATTGTGGTTCATTGGATACATCTAAGTATTTGGTCGTATTAAACTTTTCACTTGAATACGGTCTACCAGTATTGAAATAATTATAATAAATAGGGATTTGTCCTAAATGTCTCGGAATTGTTATTGTAAGCTTTCCGGCTGGGTTTATTTTGCCACAAAGGACGTCCAAAATAGCATTGCCAGCCTCTGCTCCTAGATGCCAAGCCTCAACTAATCCCTTACATATAGATTTTTAAATTACACACTAGTTTAAACTAAAACAAACAAGGAAAAACTTACCATTTAATCAAAAAATTAGCTCATATGAATATATTAGAATGTAAATTAGACTGGTCAAAATCTGGTCAAAAAAGAGGACGAATACAGGTAGTCCTCTTTTTTGTTATTTTGATATTCTAAATCATTTTTTATTGGATTATTCCCTTGTTCGATATAGACCCAAATTGATCTATCAATAATTATCAAACTGAGTCATATAGAGACAAAAATTTCAAAAATGACCTGTTAAATGGTCATCGAATATCATTTAAAATCAATACGACGGAGTCAGACACGGAGTCAAAACAAGCCCGCTGAGAGTAAAAAATATACAGTCCCATAGGTAAAGTGCCACAGGACTGTATATTTTTTTATTTGAGATTACCTGAAATGATTCCATTTAATTTTTATCTCATTTTTTCCTACTAGTTAGTATCAAATACTCTCCTATTTTCTCAATAAACTATTTTGGGTTACATGGTATCTGAAACAGCTAAAACCTTGTCATTATAGCAAAAAATCACTTTATCTCCGTTTCATTTCAGATACATTTCACTTAAGCGGATTCCAAAAAAACAAAAGAAAAAGGAACCCCTAGTTAGCCTATGCTTTTTATTGGTTCCTCTCAAAACACGGTCATATAACAACGGGGTGGGGTAAATGAATGAAAAAGGTGGAGGAAACATTATTCAATAGCTGTCTTAAATACTTCGTTATAAAATGTGAACAAATAAAAGACATCTATCCCTATTTTCTACACTTCCACTTGACTACCATCTTTGAATCGTACAATTTTCTTAACTCTTCTCGTTTACCTCAATTCATTCTCAAGTGGAATCAACTCATCATCTAACATTTTACGCCATGCTCGCTTCATTTCTTGTGGGTATTTAAATGGCTTCGCTTCTGGATGTTTGGCTTTATATCCTTCGTAATCCTTACTGTTGATAATTGCTTTCATATTAGGAATTGGATCTTCACCTGGTAGATATTGCAGATTAGAAGCATGTAATTCTTTCTCAGAAACAAACCACTCATTGGAAAAGACATGAATCAAATCATCACTCGCTTGTGTAAAATAGCGACGTTTAATGACAAAGATATCTTCATTACTATCTAAAGTCCCCACATCAAATGCATTTAAAATTTGTCGGTAAACTTCTTTGACTCCTTCTGTTTTATTCAATTTAGCCAAAGCTTTTTCAATTTCTTCTCGTGCATCTGAACTATTCGCAGCATAAGTTCCTAGTAATTGATCAATATAAGTTGAATCAATATCATACAACTTAGTGGTATTTTCACTATAAAATTCGATCGTTGAAAAATCTTCTCCTTCTTTTTCTGGTTCTTCCTCTATTAATGAACCCTTCACGGTCTCGTACACGCCAATTTGTTCTTCCAAAAGTTGAATTTGATTGTTCAAAGTTGGAGATTTCACCATGTCATCATTGTAATCGTCATAAGTCACTAACGATTCATAAGCACGATTCAATTCTTGAAATGCTTTGACGTACTCGATACGGATTTCAAGTGGCGTATGTTCATCAATGGATTCCATGGATGAAACCTCTTTTAACTTACCATATGCTTGTTTGAATCTTTTTTTGGATTCCTGATAACTTGGATAAATCAAACCTGATTCTTCTTTTGCTTTTGAATACAGTTTTGTCGCATCCTCGACATTCTTCTCCATTGTCGCTGGCTTACGAAACGTCACAATCAATCCTTTTGTCTTATCAGGATACGTACGATTCGTACGTGAAAAAGCTTGGATCAATCCTGCATACTCTAGATTACGATCCACAAATAGGGTTTGAATCGTAGGGGCGTCAAAACCTGTTAATAGACGATCCACTACAATCGCTAAATCGATTTGTTTCCCAAATTGTTTGAATTCCGCTCTTTTTCGTGCCAAACGATTATTGATGTCTCCGTTATAACGCTCAATGTCTGCTAATGACCAGGAAGTATCATAATACTGATTATATTCCTCAATAATTTTTTGCATTTCTTCTTGTTGGGCACTTGAATCTCGGCTATTTTCTTCTAATGAATAGGTAATAGCGATTCGTGGAAAATCAGGATCCTCCATCGTTCGTCCTTCACGAATGAGCTGATTGGGAAACTCTTTTGTTAACCAATCAGGCTCTTTCGTCATCTCTTTGATGGCCCGATAATACTTTTTGGCCATGTCAATGGAACTCGTGGTTAAGATTGCAGATTTCGTTGGCCTGCCATTTCGAAAATCAAATTTTGTATAGGCATTATCTGGACGGAACATTTTATGAATGACTTTTTGGATATGTTCATCTGCTTCAAAAACAGCTGGGTCCAAATAACTTTCTTTTTTGACAGGTTCCATTTGATCAATCATACGATTGATCTGTTCTGATGAATACTCTGCATATGTTTCTACTTCTTTTAATTTCCGATAGATTTTATTCTCTAGTGAAGTCGGCTCCACGGTGTTTTCATGCTCTACTTGAAATCCTAAGACAGAGCCATCTTCTAGCGCATTCTTAATGGTATAGGTATGCAAGACCTCTCCATACTGATCATGGGTTGTACGTGCCAATTGCCCTTTGGCTTGTTTCCGATTCTCAGGAAAAATCGGTGTACCTGTAAAGCCAAACCAAGTGGATTTCGGAAACATTTTTTTGATTTCTTCCATATTTTCAGCACTTAACGCTCGATGACACTCATCTACTACAAACACGATATGTTGGCCCATTAATTTTTGGAAGCGATTGGTTCCTTTTTTCTCTTCTTGTTTCTTTGCATATTTCAACGCCGCATCTAGTTTTTGACGGGTTGTAATGATTACAACATTTGCATTGGCATCTGCCAACAGGGTTTCACTTAATTCTTTGGCACTTCCCGTTCCAACGATCAAGCTATTCGCTTTGGCGTTCCCGGAAGAAATCCCAGTATTAAATTCCGAAGCAAATTTTGTAAACTCTGTGGTGGTTTGATTATCTAAATCTTTGCGGTCCACTAACATGATCGTTCGATCGATCCCCGATTTTCGTGCTAAAAGCTTAGTAGATACAAAACTAGTCAACGTCTTTCCTGAACCAGTCGCATGCCACACATACCCTGATTGATGTTTATTTGCGGCAATAAACAAGGCTTGAATCGCATGTACTTGATAAGGATGTAACACCATGAGGGTTTTATTGTCTTGATCTTCACTGACGATTGTATAATCCGCAATCAAACGATGAGCATCCGGGATATTTAACACTTGTTTACAAAACTCATATAAGTTTTCTACTTTTTCATTGTCTTTCGTTCGCCAACTAAATAAAAACTTAGGGTGCAAGTCTTTCGGTAAGGCATTTGCAAAATACCGAGTGGTTTGTTCATTGGAAACCACAAACAACTGTAAGGTCGAAAAGATATTGTTCCGAAACATACCTTCTTCTGCATATTTTTTGATTTGGTTAAATGCCTGATAAACACCATCTTTTGCAGTTACTTGTTTCAGCTCGATTTGGACAATCGGTAATCCATTGATTAATAAGGTGACGTCAAAACGTCGATCCCGTGCTTCTATGTTACTTCCACGTTTTGCAATTTGATGGACCACTTCATAAGTAGAGATTCCTCCACCAATGTCTTGATTGGAATAAAGGATAAGTGAGACAGAACCCAATTGCGAATCTTCCCGTTCAATCGTGATCCGAGCCATCCCATTTTCACCTTTTAACCATTTCGCAGCATCAAATGGGGTTTTCGTTCGCAGCAGTAATTCCGTTTTGATCGTTTCAAATTCTTTATCGGTCAAAGGAAAATCATTCAGTTCTGCTTGATTATTTGAGATAATTTTTTGGCGTAAATTGACCCAAAGGTCTTCTTCTGATTTTAGATCCGGACGATACGTCCACTGATTATGCCCTTCTCCAAGTACACGAATCAACTGTTCTTCGACTTCTGCTTCCTCACGGTGACTAATTTTCATTCTTCTTCCCTCCTAGACAAACATCTTTTGTAAGAAGCTTTTTTTCGTTTCTTTTAGTAAATCTAACTTACGTTGATGAAGAGCGATCGTATCATCTAGCTGTTTGAAGAAAGTACCGATTTTTTGTTGTTCATCCTTTACAGGAACCTTAACACTGATATTCTCAATATCAGAACTGTTATAAGAAGGCAATGCCCCTACTTGGGAGTATCTTGGCAAATTTATAGTTTCAAACAATATTTTACCAAAATAGATATCCCAAGTATTATTAAATAAATAAGCCATGGTATTGTTATCTATTAAGAAAGGGCTTGTGACCAAACGTTTTCTATTAAGCATTATTGCTGCGCCAACTTTAGCAAATATAATCGCTGGCACATCTTTTATTGGCTTCCATTTTTTACGCTCAATTTGCTCATTAGATACATAATGATTTGCATTTCTCATTTCATACTCATTACCAATGTTATTCATGTCGGAAACTTTAAAAAATGGAGTACCTTCAGAACCACCTTGCTCGGCATCAGGAAATCCAATTCCCGATTGAGTTTTACCTAATTCTCCCAACTTACGCTCTTCCCAATCTTCCGTAAAACCAGGAAACCGGATTTCTGGCACTTTTGCTCCGTTTTCAGGGAACATTTTTTGTAAGAATCCTTTTTTCGTTTCCTTCAGCAAATCTAACTTACGCTGATGAAGAGCGATCGTGTCGTCAAGTTGTTTGAAGAAGGTGCCGATTTTTTGTTGTTCTTCCTCACTAGGAAACATTGCTACTATATTTTTAAACTTTTTTAGAGACAGAACATGTTGACCTGTTCCCTCTGCTTGAATAGATAATTGTCGTTGGATTCCATTGTTAATACGTCTTAAGAAGAAGTCGGAATCAGCAGATTTTAAAGTAAATACAGGATAAAAATAGCTTATAATCCCTCTATCAATAATGTCATTACGGTTAAACACAAACACATCATTATCACTTCGACTACGGAACGTGAAATATCCTCTAGGTAGTACAAAGTAACCAATATTATTTTCTGTAGTTACTTGCCGATTTGCAAAATAGTCTTCTTGCAAAACTATCCCTTTTTGTTGAGATGAAGTTAGCATAGGAAATTGATTTTGTACACTTGTCTTTTCAACATAATCTACAACGAAGTCCCCCAACTTCCTCTGTTCCCAATCATCTGTAAATCCTGGGAAACGGATTTCTGGTTGTGTATCATTGCTCATGTTTGAACACCTCCAGCGCACCTTGTAACCACGCTTCATTTTCAGGTGTTGTTTGCAGGGAAGAGATAGCTTCTAAAAGTTTTTTTTCTAGCACTTGCTGTTCTTGTCGTATCTTCTTGATGTCATTTCCGACATGAACCATATCAATTGGTTCTTCTTCTTCGAAAGTATCTACATAGCGTGGGATATTTAAGTTATAGTCATTTTCTTTGATTTCATCAAAGGTTGCCAAATGAGCGTATTTCTCGACATCTTTTCTTTCAGCGTAGGTTTCGAGGATTTTTTGAATGTTTTCTTCCGATAGTTTATTTTGATTTTTCCCTTTAACAAATTCACGACTAGCATCAATGAATAATACATCTCGAGTTTGACGATTCTTCTTCAACACAATCACCGTCGTTGGAATCGATGTCCCAAAGAACAAGTTCGCAGGCATACCGATCACAGCATAAATACTGCCATCTTCTAGTAATTTTTGACGGATGACCCCTTCTGCAGCGCCACGGAATAAAACTCCGTGTGGTAAGACGATGGCCATGGTACCTGTTTCCTTCAAATGATAGAACCCATGAAGAAGAAACGCAAAATCTGCTTTGGATTTTGGCGCTAATTTCCCATAACGATTAAACCGAGAATCATCTAAGAAAGTCGTATCTGCTGACCAATTAGCCGAATAAGGTGGGTTCATTACTACTGCATCAAATGTGTAAGGTTCATCTGTTGGCCAGTCCTTATTCAACGTATCCCCATTGCGGAGATTCATTTCTTCGGCGTCGACACCATGTAAAATCAAGTTCATTTTTGCTAGATTGTATGTCGTTGTATTTAGTTCTTGCCCATGATATTTAACGTTATCTGGGTGTGTTAAGTAGTTACGTACGTTTAACATCAATGAACCTGAACCCATCGTTGGATCAAAAACACTAAAGAATCGTCGTTCCTTTTGATCGAGCGTTACGATTTGCGCCATCATATCAGAAACCATATGAGGTGTGTAAAATTCTCCGGCTTTCTTCCCTGCTTCTGAAGCAAATTGACTGATCAGAAACTCATACGCATCCCCGATCACGTCCCCATCGTGTTCTAAAACATCTACATCATTCAATTTCTTGATGACTTCGGTAATCGTCACATTTCGTTGTTGCTCATCTGTTCCTAGTTTTTTTGATTGGAGATCCACATCATCAAATAACCCATTAAATTGATTGTAGGTAGATGCCAATTGCACAAAGGCTTTGTTTAGATCGTTCAATTGGAACGTTGCTTGTTTTGCTTGATCCGCTAAGACGTTGAAAAGATACTCTGGTGCAATTGCATATCCCAAAATATCAACGATTGTGGCAATCAGATCTTCTTTTGATTCTTCATCTGAAAGTAATTCACGATACAACATTGTTTGTTTGCTTACTGTGTCATATTCCTCTAAGGATTCATCTGCTAAAAGAACCACTTGTTCCAACAATCGATCGGATAAATATTTATAGAAAATCAGTCCCAATAAATAATTTTTATATTCTGACGCATCCATTTTACTACGGAGATTATCTGCCGCACTAAATAATTTTTGATTTAATTCTGCACCCAAAAAGATACACTCCTATCTCTTATTTAAAGTTGCTATATACCCTCTTATTTTAGCATACCCCCTTTTATAAAAAGCAAAAAAAAAAAGAAAGAAACTTATTCTTGCTAATAAACTACGCGAAAGGAGTCTAACGTTGTTTGATATAACTTAGACTGATCGTTAACTTATTTTTTATATTTCTACATAGTTATCTTTAGAACCATTTCAGATACATATGAAACAATTACATATGATTTTTTCATAAAAAAACAGTACTGTCTAGTAGTATAAAATATACAAATTTCTTAAAAATTTTTTCACTAAAATCACTACCTGAAACAGTCTAAAACACTTATATATCAACGTTTAATGAAACTATCTCCGTTTCATTTCAGATACAAATAAATATAGTCGGGCTCCAAATCCGAAAAAAAATACCCCCAGTAGCTTATCCTAAGCTACTGGAGATGTATAAGTACGGTCATATAACAACGGGGTAGGGTAAATAAATGAAAAAGATGGAAGAATCATTATTCAATAACTTTTTTAAATACTTCGTTGTAATCAGTTACCTGTCCGTTCTTAAATACCACAGAATAATCTTTTTTCCCATTTTCAAGTAACCGAAGTGGAATGTCTTTACCAACTTGCTCTGTCACTGCATTACTGATACCTGTTAGATTAGCTAATAAATCTGATAAAGATTGAGCATCTGTAGAAATCTCTGTATCAGTATTTATCGTGATTCCTTTATCTTCATTTACAAGCTTCCAAGTAGGTGGTATAGCTGTGTATGTTTCGATGAATGAATCAATTCTTTCATCTATCGTCTTCCCAGTATCTACTTCTGTCTCATTACTCTTAGATGAATCGATTCTTTCATCCATCGTCTGCTCCGTAACTGCTTCTGTCTCATTATTCTCACCGGAAACTCTCTTCACACCCAAACTTATATATTGTCCATCTTTAGTGTGCATAGTTAAAATTCCCACGCTTTTACTAATAAATTCACTATAACCAGTTCTTTCAATAGAGACTTCAATGTATTTCACACTATCATACTCAAAAGAAAAATAGACATGTAAAAGCATTTTGTTGTTTACATCTACATAATAATCCTTTGACTCTACTTGAGACCTTCCTATACGGAATACAGCTTTACTGTCTGATATCTCTATACCAGCATCCTTATTATTAATCTGCCAATCTCCAAGTAGCTCTTCTGGCAAGCTAGTAGTTTCTTGTGAACACTTTACCACTTCACTGGTAGAGGTCGAAACATTCACCTCCGCACTGTTAGAAGAATTTTCCAAGGAATCAGGAGCCTTAGCACAACCAACAAGTCTTTATATATTGTGCAGCCGATATTTTCTTCATTCAGTACACCCTTGAAATATGCAGTGTTAGATAAAGCAGTTCGTCCTGATTTGCTGAGGCACCCATCTCTTCTTGAACGTACTCCTTGATTTTCAAGGCCGCCCGATACTCTTTCGGAAAACGCTGCTTCACTGAAGCCAGCAAAAAATCATCCTTCTCCGGCAACTCTTCCTTCTTAATCATTCGGGCAATAAAAAACTGTAAATGTGTCACAAATCTTAAGTAAAGCATCGAATCTTTATCAACCTTTTTTTCGGGAAACAGATATCCTAGCATAGCCAAGATATCCTTTAGTGCTCTTACCGAGAGCATGGTTTCTTCCATATTTGCTTGTTCACTTTGGGCATTTACAATGTGAAACGCAATGTTTCCAGCCTCCTCTTCTGGCAACTGAACATTCATTTTTTTGTTGATCAATTGGATAGCATAGCAGCCGATCTCAAATTCTTTTGGGTAATACTTTTGAATTTCAATCAGCAGGCGATTTTGAAAAACAATGCCTTTTTGACTGCGTTCAATGGCATGCTTCAAGTGATCAACCAAGGTAAAAAATAGACTTTTATTCAGCTTAAAGTCAAACTTGGCGTTGGCATAATCGATAATTCGCTTGACGCAAATAATTAGATCATCCGGAGCAGCCTCAAACAGTTTAATGTAATCCTTTTTTAGAGCATCAGAAAGTGAATCTAATTTAAATACTTTTTGGATTTTGTCAGCCGGAACCAAATCGCCTTTCTTTAGTTGAAATCCAATCCCTTTCCCCATCAAAATTACTTCTTTGCCTTGCTTATCTAAGCAAAGAATTAAACTGTTGTTTAACGTTTTAATTACTCTCATTAGATTCACCGTTCTCTCTAAGCTAAGCCATTTCTTGCGATTACTTTTTGATACCAAAAGAAGCTTTCTTTTTTTATTCGTTTTAATTCTTTAAGATTCTCATCGGTTCGGTCAACATATATAAAACCATAACGCTTATTGAAGCCTTGATGGGTACTAACAACATCAATCGCTGACCAAGGTAAATAACCAAAAACATCTACACCATCTGTTAAAGCTGCTTGAATAGCCAGAATATGTTTGGCTAGATAATCAATTCGATCCTGGTCATTAATTCGTCTATCTTCCTCAACTATGTCGGGTGCCCCATAGCCATTTTCAGTAATTAAAATAGGTAAATCATAGCGATCGTACAATTTCCTCAATGTTAATCGTAGTCCAGTAGGGTCAACTACCCAGCCATATGGCGTTTTATCTACATAAGGATTTTCAGCTGCCCGGTAGACACCTTCTTCTCCCAACATGATCTGTTGATCCCCCGCTCTAGCGGAAACATCTGATCCGTCATTTTTGCTGGCAGCGATGGTGGCAGTTGAATAATAATTAATCGCAATAAAATCGGGTTTACCGGAGGATAAAATTGCCTGATCCTCTGCCTCAATTTTAGGATATAATCCACGATCATTCAAATAGTTTTCAAACAAATAATTGTATTTTCCCCGAACTGCTACATCTAAGAAAGACCAGCCTCTCAATGTTTCCCAATTATGGGCTGCAATTGCATCTTCTGGACTGGAGGTAGCTTGATACATAGCCGTTAAATTGATTGCTGGACCGATTTTTCCTTTAAGATTCAACTGATGATACAAGTGAATTACTCTAGCTTGAGCTAATAAAACATGGTGATTAATTTGAAAGAGTTCTTTTTTTGAAGGCAGCTCTCCACTTGGTGGCAAACCAATCGCTCCAGGATGAAGGATCATCGTGTTTTGCTCATTAATTGTCAGCCAATAGTTCACCTTGTCACCATACTCAGTAAGCAATACCTGTACATAGTCCACAAAATAATCGATAGTTGCTCGATTTAACCAACCGCCCTGCTCCTCTAGAAAATAAGGTAAATCGAAATGGTACATGGTGACAATCGGTTCGATTCCCTGATTCAGGCATTCATCAATTACTTGATGATAAAAAGAAATTCCCTTTTGATTGGTTTTATTATTTTCAATATCCATAATTCGCGTCCAAGCGATGGAAAAGCGAAAAGCTTTTAAGCCTAATTCTTTAAACAGCTGTATATCTTCTTTATAGTGATGGTAAAAATCCGAGGCAACTTCAAAATTAGCTACCCCTTCTGTATGCTGATACTTGTCAATAATAGACGGTTGTTTCCCATCCTCCTGATAGGCACCCTCTGCCTGGTAGGCACTAATGGAGGCACCCCATAAAAACTTCTCTGGAAATGCTGAAAGCTGTTTGTATTGCACAAAAATCCTCTCCTTAACTAATTTGCATCAATGGTTCGTGTTCCTTTAAGCTTCCGCTTGCTTCACTAATTCCTGCGTAATTTTCACTGTTGGTCACTACCACAATCACTGTATCATCGTAGCCAGCGTTTCTAATGGCAGCGAAATCGGCGTTGATTAATAATTGTCCTGCTGACACCTGATCTCCTGCTTTTACAAATACTTCAAAGGGTTCCCCTTTTAAATTCACGGTGTCGATCCCCACATGGATCAATAATTCAATACCTTCTTTAGAACGTAGACCAATCGCATGTTTAGATTCTAAAATAGTAATGACTTCTCCCTCAACAGGTGAATAAATGCTGTTTTCTTCTGGATGAATGGCTACGCCCTTTCCCAATAGTCCCTTAGAAAAGACAGCATCGTTCACTTCAGAAATAGGACACACGGTTCCTTTTACCGGATTTTCAACAATGACTGCTTCGGCTATTGCCGTTTGCTCTGATTCATCAGAAGTATCGTCAAATCCAATTAGATAAGCAATGATAAAGGTTGCAACAAAGGCGATTACACAAGTAATAATTGCGTGAACAATATTCATTGGATTTTCTCCAATAAAGGCTGGTAAGGCTGCTAAGCCAGGGGAAACAAAGGCATATCTGACTAAACCGCTCAAGCCAGCATACAAACCAGCAATTGCACCACCAATCATGGAAGCAACTAATGGTTTTTTCAGCTTCAAGGTTACTCCATAGAGTGAAGGCTCAGTAATTCCCATTAAAGCAGTGATCCCAGTGGACACAGCTAGCTGCTTCAACTCTTTGTTTTTAGTTTTCGCGGCTACAGCAAAGGTAGCACCTGATTGAGCAATATTAGAAGCCAGCATTCCTGGCCCATTGATCATTTCAGAACCCGTACTGCTCAATTGCATAGTAGCGATTGGCGTCATTGCCCAAGCTGTACCCGTAACCACCAAAAATGGCTGCAAACCACCCATCAAAAATGGAATTAACCAAGCTGCTTTGCCGTTAATCCATTCAGCCCCCATTGCTATAAGATCGTTCAGCAACGTTCCAAACGGTCCAATGACAACCAACGCTAAAGGCCCCATAATTAAAAATACCAGCATCGGCTTAGTAAAGAATTTAATAAACGAAGGCGAAATTCGATCCGCAAAGGGCTCTACATAGGACATGATCCAAACAGTAAAGATAATCGGTAAAACTGATCCCGCATAATCTGCAGCTAATACCGGAATTCCTAGAAAAGAAACGGCATCGCCAGTAGAAAAAAGCTGTGAAATATTTGGATGAAGCAAAATGCCAGCAACAGTAATCGCCAAAATTGGGTTGACATCAAACTTTATGGCTGCCCCATAGGCTAATAGTACTGGCATAAAATAAAAGGCTGCATCAGCAATAGTATTCAAAATGATGTAAGTTTGACTACTGTCTGATAGTACACCAGTCAAAGTCAAGACGGCCAAAATGGCTTTTACCATCCCGGCACCTGTTATAGCTGGAATCATCGGTGTAAAGGTGGTAGAAATGACACTAATCAATCTTGAAATAATACTTTCTTGATTGTCTGAAGAGGGGCCCTTTTTAATTGAAGTTCCCACTTCCTTTTGAATTTCCTTGAAGGCTGTTTGGACTTCATTGCCAATCACCACTTGGTATTGTCCACCGCTATCCACCACACTAATTACACCAAGTGTTTTTTCTAAGGCTTTCGTATCGGCTTTCCTTTTATCTTTGAGTTCAAAACGCAGTCTGGTGGCACAATGGGTTAAGCTGACCACATTTTCTTTTCCCCCAACCTGTTGCAATACATTTCTTCCTACTTCTCTGTAATCCATTATTCTCTCTCCTTAAAGCAGTAAAAAAGACCAAGTCAAACCACGCCCCAATCAACATTGAAGTGTTAGTTTGTCTTGGTCTTGCCTGCATAATCAGTAACATGCCAATAACGTTATTTTGCTGTAATCCAATAATAGCACATTATGATAGCGCAATCAACAGGGAATTTAATTTTTTATCTTTTCGTTTGACCGTATAGGGTAATATAACAGTTAGATCACATCAACTAGGGTATATCTGCGTATACTTACTGCTAAAATAAGTATATCTAATATTAACTATACCAGTAAAACCATTCCTACATAACCAGCGGGAAATTCCCAAAATCGTGAAAGCATCAAAAATGCATATAACGGATCACACAACTTCAACAATTCTGCTCTTGGGAAAAATTGATGAATTTGGTGAGTAAAGGATGGAATAAACAGCATTCCAACAATATAGGCAACAATAGTGATACTTGTTTTTTTGGTAAAAATCAGTAAGCAATAGCCAATTTCAATCATTCCGAGATATAAAGGTATCGATAGAATGATTTGGGCTAGTATTCTTAAAAATTAACTAGCAAATGTTTAAACTGATTTATTTCTAATCTACATGTAGTAAGTATTTCAATTCCACCAATTATCAATAAAAATACCAAACATATCCATAATAATTTTTTCTTTTTCATTTCTTTTATATTGTTATAACAGTGAATAACATAAAAATTCCCGACAATCATTGTAATATTTTTTTGTCACCTGTATTAGTATTTAATTTATAGGAAACTATAAAAACTCCCTAGTGAATTTACACCTTTGGGAGTTCCTGTTTGGACGGTATGCATAATACATTTAAATCAATTTAACATTAACACCTCAGCATATGGTATCTCCACATATATACGGTCTTTCTTTGGATAGTACTCAATATTTATGTTGATAGCACTTCCATTGTCTAATATAGCTTTAGCCCGGTATGTGTTATCTCCATTTTCATGAGTAATCGTCACATCATCACATGATCGATTTAAGTTGTACTGTTCTTGTAAAATCTGTGTTACCAATGGTTTTGATGACTTCTCTAATCCAGATGTACCTGTCATTTTTGAAAAAATAATACCTATAATAGCCAAGACAACAATACCTATAATGACAAACTTCTTGTTCATATTTACTTTATTCAACTTTTTATCTCCTATCTCCAAAATAATTTGCTCTTATCCCTCTTATCAGTACATTGACATCCCTAAAAGTACACCAAAGATTGCTCCAGCTACCCCTGCTATCATCAAAATCGTACCCATTTTCTCATCTTTTTCTCGATATAAGTAGCCCATAATAACAGCAACAGCACCAAATACAACAGGAATAAATGCTAACGATACTACCATAGAAATCCAACCAATAATCAAATACAGCTTCCCTGTCTCTTGTCCATGTACGATTTGTTCCTTCATTTCATTAATTGTCTGCTCAGTACTTTTCTTTACTGTGTCTGTTCCGGTTGTCTCATCTGTTTCTTGTAGTGCTCCACAAAACTGGCAATACTTACTTTCATCTGTTATTTCTTTGCCACATTTTCTACAATACATGTCTTCTCCTCCTAAAATCATTCAATTGCTTATTAGTTAACTGTTTACTTTATTAAATACATCAGAAAACAGCTCATTCATTGGTACACTTAATATCTCAGAAAGCATCTTCATTTGATAGGGTTTAGGAATCGTTCTCCCTGTTTGCCACGAACTTACACATTGCTGTGTAACATTCATTTTTTTTGCTAACTCCGTTTGAGAAAGTCCTTTTTCTTTTCTGTATCGGCTGAGATTACTTACTTTTTTCATGATTCTCCCCTCCTGTTTTATTATATACAACAATATGATGTATTTCAACTCATAAAATATAAAAAACTTCAAATACCATTACAAATACAACAACTTGTTGTACTATACTGAGATGGGGGTGTATTAATGAAACAGAAACAATATGCAAAGGTCATTAGAGAAAAGCGAAAAGCTCTCGGGTGGACACAAAAAGAATTAGCTGAAAAAATCTTCTCTACACAACAGGCAGTAGCAAGATGGGAAAATTCTGTAACAGAGCCTAACCTCGATAGCTTAACAGCTCTTTCTAGAGCCCTAGGAACCCCTGTAAGCCATTTTCTAGACAATGTTGTCGTAGATTATGAGGAAGAGTTTTTGGCTCTCTATCGTTCTCTTAGCACTGAAGATGCAGTTCGAACAATTGACTATATGAAGCTATTAAAAAGGCAAGAAAATGAACGCAATCAGCTATTGAAAGATTGAAAAATAAATAACCCACCGAACTTTAACGGTGGGTGTATTGAGATGAAATAAGATTAAGAGCTATGGATAACCTGTCTAGTTTAATACAATTGGGTCTTTTCTCTTCCTTACTCTCCGTCCATCATCTCTTGTTACACTTGTAAATTGATACAGAGGAACTATCCCAGCTCCTGATAATATCAATTCTTTTATTGTTTCATCTATCCCTGCCCCTTTCGCTAAATATATTAAAAAACTACTACTTGCTTTCACATTGTATAGTTTCTTAATATCCTTAGAAGCTCGTTCAAGAGTGAATCCTTGTTTAACAAAGTAGCCTCTGTTTTTTATTAAAGCATTTTTCACGCTGTTATCCCCAACATTACGTAGGCGTTCACAAACAGTGTTAATAAGTTCTTTCTCTGTCATTAGATATGTCCCTTGCCACGATAAGCCCTGTAAAACTTCATGTGCTTCATCTAAAATCAATTGTTTTTCCTTGCTGAGTTCTGATCGGGAATTTTGAGGAAATACTCTTTTAGCCTCTTTTTCGTTAAAACATATCTTAACCCATTCATAAGAAAAATATTGATATGTAAAATGAATTTTTTCCAGAAGTGGAAGGATATCTTCATTCAATTTTTGAATCACAGAAGTTGCATTAAAAACGTCTAATCGATAGACATTGCTTCTCTTATGATTAAAGTTTCCTAACGCTTTCTCTTCCTTTAACCTATTTAGGTATTCGAGCATCTTCAAAGGAACATCTTCATCATCTAATTTTTTTATCAATCCTATAAAAGTCATAAGTGATAGTAACTTATTACATTTATCTATGTCATAAGTTTTACCATAGTAAGAACTCATTTTTTTAGCTAATTGTTCCCCCGACAAAATACAAGTCACACTTTCCTTACTATCATCAAAAAAATTAACATCAGAAAGCAAGACATCATAGACACGTCGCATTTCCTCTAGATAATTCCTTATTGTCCTGAAAAGTTTGTCTTTCATTGATTCAAGAGTGTCAAAAAGTACTTTTGATTCCTCTTTCAATTTTCGAAAATGTGTAGGATACAAGTCTAGGTTCTCTAATAGCCAATTAAATGTTTCTACCCGACTGTCTTTCTTTAAAATTAGCATCACAACTCCAATAAAATTTTCACTGATATCACAATTACTGGAATGACAATAAAAAATGGAATGCCCAGTTTTACTGGTAAAAATACTAGCAGAGGGATTATGATCGTTGTGAAACAGACATCTTAAGTTTTTACTTGACTTAAGTAATTTATTCATATCAATGGTTAACAATCTTTCATAAATCTCATTAAAAGACATGTCGGAGGAATCAAACAGGCAGTCTTTAAACCACTGTTTCATTTCTTCTTTGTCGTCATTTTTTATCAACTTAACAAAATCGGTTTCATTGACTAGTTCATACTCTCTCCCTGAATCACTTTGACAATTTTTAGAACATGTCATGGTAAAATCAATCGGAAGCTCAGTAATATCTAACATGTTGTCTTCATTAATTATTATCACTGCATCTGACTTATATCCTCCAAAAAACATTCTATTCGAAGCATTTACATTGTCATCACACCCGGGGATGTTCTTTTTCAAGTATTCGTAAACAGCAACCATTTTACCATAGTCAGTAATTGCTTCTTTTAATAGAAAGACAATCTTGTATTTTTCTAGATTTTCAGAGTACCGAATACTTTTTTGTATCGCAAACGCAGAATTATGAACTAAATTGATAGATAAAACCTTTTCTACGCTTAAGTATCTACTATCATCTTTACTCAAATCTACTACCTTCCCCTTCTCATCTTTAACAGTGTTATCGACATCCAGAATAATTACTCTGGTTTCCACAAAACTCTCCTTGTCATTGCCTTTATTCTTTGTCTTGCTTGGAATAAATGATTGTGATGAATTTAGTATCTCTACAAACTCATCTCTTGTAACTTCTCTATAGTTATCTAAACACCTATCTCTTACATCAGTTTTTTCTTTTTTTGTAACTGGCTTCTCTAATAATTTTTCTTGATCTACATAAATTGGAATATTAATCATTGATGTTTCCATTTGTGTTTCCTCCTTATAAAATTCTGTTAAAGACTAAAACATACAGATAATAAAAACAAACTCTTTATTACTATATGTTTTAGTCTTATTTGTTTACTCAACCTTTATACCGTTCCATGAAACTATCAATATCAGATTTTTTAAATCTAATGACCGTATCAATTTTTATAACAGGTAACCCGTATTGAGAAACATATTTTCTAATCGTTCCTACTGATACACCTAGATATTCACTTGCCTGCTGATAGTCCATATACTCTAGAGTGACTCCAGAAATAATGTCTTCTAGCATAGGCTTTAGCACTGTAATTATCTCTTTCACTTGTTGTTCAACTTGTATAGAAACAATGCTATCAATGATTTGTAGAGACATATTTCCCCCTCCTTTCGTGATTGCTTGAACAAATTTTCTAAGAATTATCTTCGTATTTTTTGCTCAAAATAAAAGTATTTTGTTATTAACCGATTAATCAAACAAAAAATGATTACCAGTTCATCGACATACACATAATACCTCGATAAAAAAGGGGTGTCAACATCTTTGTAAAATTTATTTACAACACCCCTTTTTTTGAGGTATACTAATTTTAGGAGGTGTGGTCAATATGATAAAACGTCCACCAATAAATTATTTAGAACGAAAAAAGATACTCGGAACAAAAATAAAAGCTATAAGAAAGAGTAAAAAATTAACACAACCAGCATTTGGTCTTATGATTAACAACGGTCAATTAATTGACAAAAAAACTATCTACGAATGGGAGAAGGGAACCTATTTACCAATACCAGAGCGATTATCCCGAATTGCTGATTTGGGAAATATGAGTATAGAGGAGTTAGTTTGTGGCAATGTAGAAGAATATATTTTGGGAATTATTCTTTATAGAGATAGCATTGTACTAGATGGTATAACATTTCCAGATAAAAACCTGTTCCAGCATCTTCGTCAACAGTTCCCACCAGTACACTCTAATTTAGATACATGGCTGGATAGATATTCCAAATTAGAACCAGAGATGCAAGAATTTATTGCTAACAAGACTTGTAATAAAGTTAAAAATGAAAAAATTAGTCTTTTCAATATCTTAAAAATAGAAGAATTATTCATCAATGCTATTGTAGAAGAATTTGACAATAACATTCTTTTCCTCACTAGCAGTATAGAAGAACTACTAGAAAGAATGGTAGATGAATGGCTACCTATTCAATTGAAAGACATGTCTTATCCCGAAGAAGCTGTGAGAGAAATTACTGATAATATAAACAAGCTAGAACAAACGATTTCATCAATTGGGAAAAAATACACTAAGAAAAAAATGAAGGGAGGTGATACCATCTAGTGGTAAGTACTCCTTGTAAACTAAGAGGAGATGATTTAATGGCAAAAATATCAAAGTACAAAAAGAAAAACGGTCAAGTGGCGTGGATGTATAAAGGACACATTGCCACCGATCCACGAACTGGTGAAAAAATAAATACTACGAGAAGAGGTTTTAGTAGCAAACAAGAAGCTCAAAAAGATTATGACGAGTACAGACATCAAATATTATACGGTGTTAAAAAGAAAGCACCTGATATGACATTTGAAGACCTGTATAATGAATGGATAACTCATCAGCGTACCAGTGTTAAAGCTTCAACAATCGCAATCTCAGTAAGATACGCAAATAATCAAATACTTCCAGCATTTGGTAAGCTTAAACTATCGAATATCTCTGTCCCATATTGTCAAAAAGTGGTAGATGAATGGCACAGTAAATATGAAAGTTACGATTATATGAGAAAACAGACTGCACAAATTTTACGCTACGGGGTTGCAATGCAATATATTGACAATAATCCTATGGAAAAAACACTTCTTCCACGAAAAAAAGAGTATGAGAAAAATCGTAAATTTTACTCAAAAGAGGAGCTTAATAATTTACTGGATGCTTTTAAAGATTTTGGTAACATGAAACAATACGCCTTCTTCAGATTATTGGCATACACAGGTATGAGAAAGAGTGAAGTACTCGCTTTACAGTGGAAAGACATAGACACGTTTAATAAAGAACTACATGTCAATAAAACTCTTGCTGTAGATGAATTTGGTAAAGTTATAATTCAATCTCCGAAAACAAGAGCTTCTAGACGAGTTATCTCTTTAGATACTGAGACTCTTTCTATCCTCAACAACTGGAAATTACAGCAAAAAGAAGAGTATTTAAAACTTGGATACAATACTAGCTCTAAAGAGCAACATGTTTTTACAACAGTTAAAAACACTCTATACATTCCAAACACTGTTAATGATTGGTTAAGATATATTTTGAAAAAATATAACTTGCCTCGTATTACACCTCATGGGTTTAGACATACACATGCTAGTTTATTATTAGAAGCAGGAGAATCTGTCAAGGTAGTTCAACAACGATTAGGGCATGAAAATAGTAAAGTGACATTAGACATCTATGCACATATTACAAATAATGCACCTAAGAAAACAGGTCAAGACTTTGCTGATATGATGGCTCATCAGTAAAAGAGCTGGTCAAAATCTGGTCATTTCTAGTATACAGGCAAAACAAAAAAGCTAGAACCCTTATATATCAAGGGTTCTAGCTCCTATAACAGGTTTACCCAACACTGCCTTCCATCTCATAACTTATCAATCGGTTTAGCTCGACGGCGTATTCCATTGGTAGTTCTTTGGTGAATGGTTCGACGAAGCCCATGACGATCATTTCGGTGGCTTCGCTTTCGGATAGGCCGCGGCTCATGAGGTAGTAGAGTTGTTCTTCTGAGATTTTTGAGACTTTTGCTTCGTGTTCTAATGATACTTGGCTGTTGTGGATTTCATTGAATGGAATGGTATCGGATTTCGATAGATCATCCATGATGATAGTGTCACATTCGATGTGAGAGATAGAGCCTGCGCTCTTCTTGCCGAAGGTGACTTGTCCACGATAGTTTACGGCGCCGCCGTCTTTTGAAATAGATTTCGAGACGATGGAGCTGGAAGTGTTTGGTGCGTTGTGGATCATTTTAGCACCTGTATCTTGGATTTGGTTCGCACCGGCAAATGCAATGGAGAGCATCGTACCGCGGGCGCCTTTGCCATCGAGATAGACACTTGGATATTTCATGGTTGTTTTGGCACCTAAGTTGCCGTCGATCCATTCGACTGTGGCACCTTCCAATGCTTTTGCTCGTTTGGTTACGAGGTTATAGACATTGTCGGACCAGTTTTGGATGGTTGTATAACGGCAGTAGGCATCTTTCAAGGTGAAAATTTCGACGATAGCTGCATGCAAACTATTACTGGAATAGGTTGGTGCGGTACAGCCTTCCACATAGTGGACGCTGGCACCTTCATCAACGATAATCAATGTTCGTTCGAACTGACCGGTGTTTTCGGCATTGATCCGAAAATAGGTTTGCAGCGGTACGTCAACGCGGACGCCTTTTGGTACATAGATAAAGGTTCCACCGGACCAAACAGCTGAGTTCAGTGCAGCCAATTTGTTATCGGTTGGCGGTACTAATTTTGAAAAGTATTGCTTGAAGATCTCTGGGTATTCTTTCAAGGCTGAATCGGTATCGGTAAAGATGATGCCTAACTTTTCAAACTCTTCTTTCATGTTATGGTAAACGACTTCTGATTCATACTGTGCCGAAGCCCCGGCTAAATAGGCACGTTCTGCTTCGGGAATTCCGATTCGTTCAAAGGTTTCTTTGATTTTTTCTGGTACATCATCCCAGTCTCGAGCTGGGCTGTCGCTAGGTTTTTGATAATATTTGATGGCATCGAAATCGATGTCGGACAGATCCGGTCCCCAGTTTTGCATGGGCATTTTGTTGAAGGCTTCTAATGACTTCAATCGGAATTCCAACATCCATTCTGGTTCTTGTTTGACCCGTGAGATTTCACGGACGATGTCTTCGGTCAAGCCTTCACCGGTACTAAATACGGGCTGCACGTCATCGTGGAAGCCAAATTTATATTCTTCTAATTCGGGTACACCCATGGTTCTCACTCCTTTGTTTTGCTGCAATCTACTCTACTTGATGCTCATCGGTTTCCGAGTGTCTGTGTTCCACATCTGATTGTTGGGTATCGTCGGCGATCGCTTTTTCCAATGCTTTCCATGCAAGGGTGGCACATTTGATCCGCGCGGGAAACTTAGCCACTCCTCCTAGCATTGAAGCATCACCTAGACGGTCACTGTCAGAAACAGTATGACCTTGGACCAATTCAGAAAATAAACCTGACAATTCTCCAGCTTCGGTCAATGTTTTGCCGATCACTGCATCTCCCATCATTGAAGCACTGGCAGTGCTGATAGAACAGCCTTCACCGGTAAATGCCACGTCTTTGATGGTCTCCCCTTCAACGGCGAGTTCTAAATGAATCACATCGCCACAAGTGGGATTATTCAATTCAACTTTATAGGTAGAATCTCCTAGTGTTCCGCGATGATGGGGGTGACTGGAATGATCTAATATGACTTGTCGGTATAAATTATCTAATTTCGTTAATGCCATGTTGGAAAAACTCCTTTGTTAACTTGATGGCGTCAACCAATCGATCGGCGTCCTCTCTTGTATTATACAGGTAAAAGCTGGCACGTGCAGTTGCCGGTACGTGCAAATAGTTTAAGAGGGGTTGTGCACAATGATGACCGGCACGGACAGCGACACCTTCCATGTCTAATGCAGTCGCTACATCATGGGGATGAATCCCGTCGATGTTAAAAGCGATGACACCTGTTCGTTTGGCTGCTTCTTGTGGACCATAAATCGTCAGTCCATCAATGGCTTGCAATTTTGGCAAAACATAAGCGACCAGTTCAGCCTCGTGTTGATGGATGGCCGCTAACCCAAGTTCACTCAAGTAATCTACCGCTGCCCCTAGCCCGATGGCGCCAGCTATGTTTGGAGTACCTGCTTCAAACTTCCATGGCAATTCTTTCCACGTGCTTTCTTGAAGATGAACGAAATCAATCATTTCGCCGCCAAATTCCACTGGCTCCATCTGATCTAACCAATAACGTTTGCCATATAAGACACCAATGCCGGTCGGGCCGCACATTTTATGACCAGAAAAAGCATAGAAGTCACAATCTAATGATTGGACATCAACTGACATATGGGGAACTGCTTGGGCGCCATCTACTAATATCACGGCTTGGTGTTGATGGGCTAGTTGCGTTAACTCAGCAATTGGATTGATCACACCAAGAACATTTGAGACATGAGCAATGGCAACCACCGCTGTTTTATCCGTGATCTGTTGACGTGCATCATCCATGTCAAGGATACCTTCTGGCGTCAATTGGATATATTTCAGAATCGCTTTCTTGCGTTTTGCCAGTTGTTGCCATGGGATGATATTGGAATGGTGCTCCATGTAAGAGATCACGATCTCATCACCTTCATTGACAAATTGATCCCCAAAACTGCGGGCTACCCAATTCAGGCTTGTCGTCGTACCACGAGTGAACAACACTTCGGCGGTTTCTTTGGCCTGAATAAAATGGCGAACTTTTTCCCGCGCGGCTTCATAAGAATGGGTCGCCCGTTCCGCCAATGTATGAACGCCACGGTGAACGTTGGCATTGTCTTGATGATAATAGGCAGCGATCGTCTTCAAAACGGCTTCCGGCTTTTGGGTGGTGGCAGCATTATCAAGATAGACTAATGGCTCATCATTGACGACTTGATCCAAGATAGGAAACGCTTGTTTCACTTTTTGGGCATCGATCATGCAAGTAACTTCCCTTCAATAACAGCCACCAGTTCTTGTTGCACTTCTTTCACAGGAATGGCTGTTAAGACAGATCCCAGAAATCCGCGAATCACTAAGCGTTCTGCTTCTTCCTTGCGCAAGCCGCGACTCATCAAGTAGTACATTTCTTCTGGATCGACACGACCCACACTGGCAGCATGTCCTGCCGTAACTTCATGTTCGTCAATCAATAGAATCGGATTGGCATCGCCACGAGCTTGGTCAGACAACATTAAGACCCGACTTTCTTGTTGGGCATCGGCACCTTTGGCTCCTTTTAAAATATGTCCGATACCGTTGAAGGTCAAGACGCCGCGTTCTCTAATGACACCATGTTGCAAAATGTGGCCGATCGAATGTGGTGCTTTATTTGTCACTCGCGTATCGATCCCTTGTGTTTGCCGACCGGCACTGATAGCAACAGCTTTTACTTCAGAATGGGCGCCTTCGCCAACGAGGTCTGAATCAAAGTCAGCAATCACATCGCCGTCATTCATGACACCAATCGCCCAATCAACCATAGCGTCTCGTAAGACATAGCCTCGTCGATTCATATAGGTAGTGATATTGACCCCCAATTGATCAATAGCTGAGAATTTGACTTTAGCCCCTGCTTTGGCGATCACTTCTACAACAATATTTCCAGATAACTTTTTGGCTTGATCCCCTTTGGTTTGGAAACGTTCCAAGTAGCTGAATTCACTGTGCTCATCTGCTACGATCAAGACATGCTTGAAGAAATGCGCTTGGCTATTGCCATTATGATAGAAGATTGCTTCTAGTGGTTCTTCAATGATGACATTCTTGGGTACATATAAAAATAAACCACTATTCATAAATGCCGCATGGGCCGCAGTCATTTTGTCTTCATCCATTGGGACTGCTTTAGTCATATAGTATTGATTGACGAGTTCTGGTACTTCTCTCATTGCGGTAAACAAGTCCGTAAAAATGACACCTTGATCCACTAGATGTTGCGGTAATTGTTCAAAGACCGTTGTTTCATCAAACTGAACAACCGTTGGATGGCTATCCATTGCATCAAAGGATGGAACTGCCCCCAATCCTGCTGCCGCTGGATCAATCACGCCAGAGAATTCTTGTTCACCGACAAGTGCTGCTTCATTGATATTAAACAAAGGCCAGCGTTCATAACGGACCCGTTCAATTTTTGGAAACGGGAGTTCATCCACTTTTGCAAGGGCTGCTTGGCGGAGTTCCAACATCCATTCAGGTTCTTCTTTCAACGCTGAAAACACGTTGACTTGGTCAAGATAATCCTGTAATTTTGCCATTTGCCTTGCCTCCTTATGCTTCTTCTTCTTTGTAGTCGATCCCTAATTCTTTACTGATTCCAGCATAGCCTTCAGCTTCCAGGCGTTTCGCTAAATCAGCAGATCCCGTCATTACCACGCGACCTTCCATCATGATATGTACCACGTCAGGAGTGATATAATTCAACAACCGTTGATAGTGTGTAATGATGAGCGCGCCAAAGCCTTCCCCGCGCATTTCATTGACCCCTTTAGCGACGACTTTCAAGGCATCAATGTCTAATCCAGAGTCGATTTCATCTAAAATCGCAAATGTTGGTTCTAGCATCAATAATTGCAAGATTTCGTTCCGTTTCTTTTCCCCGCCAGAGAAACCTTCATTCAAATAGCGTTCTGCCATTTCTTCTGGCATGTTCAATAGATCCATTTTTTGATCTAATTTCTTTAGAAAATCCATGACAGAGATTTTGTCCTCTTCATCCCGTTTAGCGTTGATAGCAGCTCGCATGAATTCAGCATTTGTGATTCCTGGAATTTCACTAGGGTATTGCATCGCCAAGAACAAACCTAAACGTGCTCGCTCATCCACTTCCATTTCCAGCACATTTTCCCCATCGAACAAGATTTCTCCTTCAGTGACTTCATAATTCGGGTTTCCCATAATTGCTGCAGATAAGGTAGATTTTCCTGTCCCATTAGGTCCCATGATGGCATGGATCTCACCGGTTTTTAAAACAAGATCAACACCTTTTAAGATCTTTTTATCTTCAATTTGGACATGCAGGTTTTTGATTTCTAAAACTGACATTCTGTTCCCTCCAGTATCTTTTCTTTCTCACTATTTTAGACTAATTGAGAATGAAGTTCAAACGCAATTGCCTACTTTTTTAAAATTCTTCTAATCTAGCCCCTAGAGATACATTGGAATCATTACAAACTGCTGTGAGGATCCCCTTTGAAAGAAACTAAAAAAAGACACCCTCAGCCCCGACGAAAGCATGTGCTTTTGTCTTTAGGAACAGAGGGTATCCTACTTGAAAACTCTAAGCTTGCACGAGCAAAATGATGCAATCAAAAAGAAGCATCAACATTTGCAAGCGGATGATAGAGTTGATTCATTAATTCTGTGTCGCTTTTACGTCCACGATTGGATAGTAGGATCACGCTGGTTTTGTTGTCTTTAGAAAACAACCCAAACGATTCGAATCCTCCTTTACCACCATGAGCCCGAAAATAAGTCCCTTTGTCATAAAAACCTGCGGCATAGGACCCGCCAGCGGCTGGTTGCCACATTTGCTTCAGTGAAGCTTTATCCAGCAGTTTCCCATTCAATAATAAATCATAATAGCGATACAAGTCGCCAACTGACATATAGAGATTTCCAGTTCCTACCTCAGCTGCCAAGTTGGCTGAGGAAATATTGTTAGGGTTCCCGTAAGGATCTGCTTCGCCATCCGTTTTGTAATTGACCGTAGGATGATCCTGCTGTAAAAAGGCTTTATACAAGAAAGATTGTTTCAACCCATTCTTATTGATAAAAAAATCCGTTAACAACGCATCATAACTTTTTCCTGATACTTTTGTCAAAATACCTGCCAGTAAATTGTAGTTGATGGGACTATATTTGAATGTTCCTTGGGTTCCGGATAAGACAGCATGGGTGGCATCCCAGTCGAGGATCTGTTGCACGTCTTCCAGCCCTTGCGGATTTTCTGAAAGTTTGAGTCCGGAAGCCATCTGCAGCATTTGCTGAATCGTAATCTTGGCAGCGCCTGGAATATACGGATAAAAGCGCGCTAATGTATCCGTCAAGGATAGTTTCCCTTCCTTAATTGCCCGCATGATCAAGACCGCCGTCAATCCTTTTTGCATCGAGCCAATATTGAATAATGTTGCCGGGGTGTTTTTGACATCAGCTGCTTTGTCAGCATATCCGTACCCTTTGTGCAGCAGGACTTTCCCGTTTTTTACAACCAATGCACTTCCAATAAAACCACTGGAAAGAATTTTCTGATCGTAGCTGGCTCCTTCGGCTGTGACGACTTCTTGGTCACTAATGAGATTGTCATAGTTCCCCGCATCCAACAAGTCCTGTTTCTTGTTTGCGGGTTGCTCCTTTTTGGAGGAGGAGCTGCTGGCAGTACTGGAATGTGCGACTTGCTCACTGTAATGATCAGAAGCAGCCGTTGGTTCCGTTGGCAAAAACAAGTAGTAGATGCCAATGAGACCACAAATGATTACCAGGATATCAATCCCAAGCAATAGTTTTTGAACGTTTCTTTTTGAGCGTCTTTTTGAGCGTCTTTTTGCATGTCTTTTCGTATGTCTACTCATTGAATGAAGCCTCCAGCATTCCTATTCTCCAACAGTCCTCCTTTTTCATTTCCCTTGAATATCTTTTGGTGCCTCTTGCTGCCAATTTTTGGAGAGAAAATAATGGTTGATTTCATACAACGGTTTTTCTTTGACCTTGGAATCCAAGAATGGCTGAATGTATTCATCTGCTGCCAACCAGCCACGCCAGCCTAAGTGAATCGTATCTTCCATGAAATAGGGTTGATTGCCCTTCGTTGATAAATCAGCGATATTCATGAAGCCCTGGCTTCTTAACTGGTAGCGGATCTTTTTGTCAAAACCGGACAACACCTCTTGCGGCAAGCCGGTATAATCCATCCACTTCTGATTGATGGGCGGAATCACAAATAAGACATCCACATTGTTGCGAGCAAATTCTGTCAGTACTAGTTGAAAGTCGCTATATTCTGGTCCAAAACGATAATCCCATTTCTTTTGAGAGCCTTTCATTTTATCTATGCGGCTTTGCAGATTATGTTGGTAAAAAGAATTCTTGATCCCTAAAGAATTATTAGTCGTTTCTGCTTTTCCTTCATTATCGGCTACTTGTTCTATTTGAGCGAGATTATAGGTAGAAGGTAATTTCTTTGCAGCAGCAGTGATTTTGTCAGTCAAGTTGTGCCCCAACCCAAGACCACTAAAAAGCTCATCTTCCCGTTTCAAAATAGATCGTTGCAGATCAATCTGTTTTTTCTGCCAATCAGTCGGTATCTTACCGGATTTCACTTCATTCAAGACTTGTTCCGTCAAGCTATTTTCTTTCACTTTCGAATAGTCTAAGAGACGTTCGGCATAGTATTGATCGGTGTCAGAGACTTTCTTTAACGAAGAGAGCCAATCGTACACATGCTGTTCGGAATAATGATGGTTGAAATAGTCTCCTTTCAACCCTTTAGGAACAAACCATTGAGGGGAAACGATGAAGACTGCTTTTTTCCCTGCTAATTCTTTCGCCATTGATTGAATGATGGCGTACTGGGTCAGCGACTGGGTGCCAGGTGCACCAATCAAAAATGGCGTATAAGAACGTTGATATTTCTGCGACAATACGGAAGGATGGGTGGCACTCACACGGTTTAATTCGGATGAGCCAAAAAATGGGACATATTTTCCTGTTGCTATTGCCTCATTTTTGATACGATCCCCGCGAAACACCACATCATTCATTGCCGTCGCCGCTTGAGCGATGACTTTCGGATCGTAGCTATTGATCTTCCAAGGGCCAAGGAAGAGTACCCCGACAAGAATCCCCACACAAAGAAGCGGTCCAAAAGCCGTGAGTAGTCGTTTTTTCATCATCGGCTTTGCAGCGTGTCGACTTTCTCAATGATTTTTGCTGGTGTATTCCACTCTGCCCGGTCAAATTCCGATACGGGAAATTCAATTCCTAACTGCCCTTCTAGTTCAACCAGCAATTGAACAGATCCTAATGAATCTAATAATCCTTCACCAAAAAGATCGATTGTTTCGTTTTCTTTTACTTCATCACTTCCTGTAACTGATTCTAAAATGTCTAATACTGCTTCTTTGGTTGTCATATTCTTTTCTCCTTTTATTTAACGAATAATTTGTCCAAGATTCCTGAGAAAATCAGAAAACTAAAGCAAACTGCTTGGAAGGTCAATACAGTGGACACCGCTTTGGTTAGGTTGTTCGATGGCAGATTTCCTTGTTTTTTCTTCCAACGGATCCACGCATCATTTCCGCAAATCAATGTCGCATGATATACCCCGTATAAAATGTAATACCAGGTAAGTCCATGCCAAATGCCCATTAACAAAAAGAGGGCAAAATAGCCGACATTGGATGCGACGATACGGCTTTTGAAAACTTTCTTCTTGATCAGTGTGAACATTAAACGCATGTACACATAGTCTCGGAACCAAAAAGACAGACTCATGTGCCAACGATTCCAGAATTCTTTGATATTAGGCGCCAGAAAAGGTTTATTGAAGTTAGCTGGTGTATCATAACCCATGAAGTTGCTGACACCAATCGCAAACAAACTATAGCCAGCAAAATCAAAGAACAGATACATACTATAAACATACATATAACTCAGCATTCCCCAAGAGAACAAGCCATTTTGCAGGGCTTCTTTGGTTACGATCGGCAGTAATACTTGACCGAGATAATAACCAAGAATGAACTTATACAGGAGCCCTAGCATGATTTTGGCGACTCCTTTGTTTAAATAATCGAGATACACTTCTTTTGTCGGCGGATTCAGCAGATCCTTCTCAAAGCGGCGATATCGATCGATCGGACCCGAAGAAATCGTTGGAAAGTATAGTAGAAACTGGATATAACGCCAAGGATGGTATTCTTTGATCAGTCCATCCCGTATCTCCATGATCATTTGCACTGATTTAAAGGTCAGATAAGAGATACCCAAGAAATAAATCAATGAGGCATGTCCAACAAAGAAAGGGGTGACTTTGCTCAATGCCAATGGTAAAATCGCTGCTACCACTGCACCATAAAAGACGCCTGAAGTATTTGCTCGTTGGCGATGCTGATAATAGCCATAGACGAGTAATGTCTGATACACGACGTATCCGATCAGCGCTAGCCCCTGTTGCCAATATTCACCACCAAAACTTACGTACAATACCACTAGTGTGAGTAACGTTTGATACCATTGCCAACGCTTTTGTTTGAACAGCAGCACAAGCATCATCGGAAGCAATCCTACCATTAGCCAAATGAAATAGGTGGGATTTGCATAAGGAATCATATGCTGCAGGTTCATGAAGGATTCACCTCATTTGTCAGCCATTTGCGGTCGATTTTGCCATTTGCCGTATGAGGCAACTGCTCAACATAGATAAATCGCTGCGGAATCATATACTCCATCACTGTTTCACTCAGTGAAGATTTGATGGCTTTTGTCAGTTGGAACTCTTTCTCGAAGGGGTGCGTTTCGGGAACGACATAAGCAATCAGCTGTTCCACTTTCTTTTCTTGATATTTAGGGACTACGACGGCTTGTTTGACCCACGAACTATTGCTTAAATGATGGTCGATCTCTTCTAATTCCATTCGATACCCATGGAACTTCACTTGAAAATCAAGACGCCCTTCATAATGCAACAAACCATCTTCCGTCATTCTGCCACTATCGCCGGTTCGATACGCTGGTTGCCCTTCATGGACAAAAAATGCCTCTTTTGTTTTCTCGGGATTGTTCAGATACCCTTTTGACACGCTAGGACCACTAATGATGATCTCACCTACTTGCCCTTTAGGAACTAGTTGATCTTCTTCCATAAAGAAAACCGTCGAATCTTCTTTCACATACCCAATTGGCACTCGATCATATTGCTCCAGTAATTCTTCAGTGATTTGCACTCCGGATACGGCAACAGTCGCTTCAGTAGGTCCATAGGTATTGTAGATTTTTGCATTTGGAAAACGTTCCAGCAGTGCGTGAGCGGTTTTTTTTGGTAGTTCTTCCCCACAGAATAAGAAACGTTCCAACTGAGGAACGTGCATCCCGTCAAAGGTCTCTTCCATCAAACATAGTTTCATAAATGAAGGTGTCGAGATCCAAACATTGATAGCCAATTGCGGCAAGGTTCCAAACAATGTTTTGAAGTCATTAATGACCGCCTTTTTTAAAGGCACCAAACAGCCGCCAGAAGTCAATGCTGGATATAACCCCATGACAGAGAGATCAAAGGAATACGGTGCCTGTGCCAAATAATGCATCCCTTCGCGTAAAGAAAAATCCTTCAATGTCCATTGCACGAAACTCAATAAATTTCCATGACTAATCTGAACTCCTTTAGGGATGCCGGTCGTTCCTGATGTGAAGATGATGTAGTAAATATCATCCTTCCCTAGTACTTTTGTAGTGCCTAAATTGCGCCCACTTTGATAGATTTCTTCCAATTGATTTATTTCTAGCATTGGAATCATTGTTTCCGGACCTTGCCAGTCAGCTACGCTAATGATCAAATCTGGCGTAACCACAGAGAGGATCAATTCAATACGCTCTTTTGGCGTGGTACTTTCAATCGGAATATATGCCCGACCTGTTTTGGAAGCTGCCAAAAAGGCTGTTAGCATGTCAAATTCTAACTCGCCATAAACCACGATCGGTCCGCGAGTTTCCAGAGTTTCCTCGAGATAGGCAGCTAATTGGTCGGATCGAGCTGCTAATTGTCCATAAGTATATGTTAGGTCATCTTCTCGGTAGGCAATCCTCTCTGGATCCTTTTGTGCCCATTCTTCAATGGCTTGCACAATATTTACCACGTTCATGAACATTCCTCCTAAAATTCATTATAGATAAAGGTGCCACCTTGCACGTTTTTATAATGATAAAGATAAATCAGCATCAAAATGATACAGAAATAAAAAAGGGTTTTGCCTGCAAAGAAGAGTGCTTGACGCACATGTTCATTTTTGATTCGTTGTTTCACCAAATCCCTCCTTTTCTTGCTATATTGATTCTAGAATGAAGGAGTAAATAATTGACCTTGAAATGTTAAACAATTTATAAACTGGCGATAAACTTTTTATTTCATTTATTAGTTTTTTTTAATCTGCTTACATTTTTGTAATACAAAATGGCTTTCACGAACAAAATTGTCATCTCTTCATAAAAAAAGCAAGAATCTCTTTAAACAGCACCTATGCTGAAAAAAGATTCTTGCTGCTATATTTTTAGGCAGCAACTAACCACTTTGCTGCAATGTTACGCCTTAAAGCGATACCCTGCTCCCCAGACGGTTTGAATATATTGTGGATTGGTGGGATCTTCCTCGACTTTTTCTCTTAAACGATTGATATGGACGGCGACGGTTCGGATGTTGCCTAGTGCTTCCATCCCCCAGATTTTTTCATAGAGTTGTTCTTTGCTGAAGACGATCTCTGGATTTTCCATCAAAAAGAGCAATAACTCATACTCTCGATGTTTGCAGTCAACTTCGATTCCATCCACGTAAACCCGATGCGTTTGTGAATTGATTCGGATACCGCCTAATTCGATTTCACTAGATACAGTTTCTGTCTGTTGTCCGCGCTTGATCCGATTGTATTGTGCAATGTTCGCTTTGACCCGAGCGACAAGTTCGGTTGGCGAAAAAGGTTTCGAAATATAATCATCCGCACCTATACCTAAACCTCGCAGCTTTTCTAATTCTTCTGACTTGGCCGTGACCATAATGATTGGAATATCGACTTTATCGCGAATGTTTCGACAAATCTCATGTCCATCCATTCCTGGCAGCATCACATCCAATAGGATCAATTGGTATTTCTCCGTCAATGCTTCATGATAGCCCACACAACCGTCGTTAACGATATGGACTTCATACCCTTCCATTTCTAAAAAATCTTTTTCGATCATTGAAATATCTTCATCGTCTTCAATAATTAATACTCGTACACTCAACTTCGATCACTTCCTTTTTGATTTAACTGGGAGGGTGATAACGATCGCTAATCCCCCTGCTGGATGGTTGTACGCTTGAATCGTTCCATTGAATCCTTCAATGATTTTCTTCGAAATCGCTAAGCCTAAGCCATTGCCTTTGCTCGGGTTGGTTCTTGAGCGGTCATCGCGATAGAAAAGTTCAAACAAGTCTTCCAAATTCTCTTCCGAAACACCGCTGCCGTTATCAATGATCGACAAGATAAACTGTTCCTCAACTACTTCATAAGAGACGACCACTTGTTTATCGTTGCGATCCACATACTTGCGGGCATTTTCAAATAGATTTGTTAAGACTGTACGAAACTGAACTGGATCCACTTCTAGCGAAACGTTTTGATCCGTCGGTTCCAATAGAATCGTCAATCCATTCAATTCGTATTCCTGCTGGATAAAGCCGATGTATTCATCGATCAGTTTTTTACTAGTAGTTGTCACTAGATTGAAAGGAAATTCACCGGTATCCAACTTAGAAAACAAGAAAAGCTGTGCAATCACTTGGTCCAAATCATCGATCTTCTTTTTTACAATCGTAAAATATTTGGTCCGCATGGCAGGTGTATTAGCGATCCCCTTCTCTAATCCTTCGACATAGGCTTTGATCGAAGTCAGTGGGGTTCGCAGATCATGGGAAATACCCGCGATCAATTCTCGACGATTGGTTTCCAGTTTGTTTTGATTATCCATCATTTCTTTCAGCTGACGTGCCATACCGTTGAAGTCTTTTGAGACCGGTAAAAATTCATCTTGCTTCGTATACTGGATCTGATATTGCAGATCTCCTTCTCTGATTTTATAGAAACCTACAGTCAATAATTCCAAAGGATCGGTAATACTTCTTGTGAGATATCGCGTCAGAACACGGCTAGTAATAAAAATAATCGACAAAATCAAAATCACGACTAACACGATGATCCGAGACAACATCGCTTTGTAATCGCGATCCCATAATGGATCTTGATAATACAAATCATTGTAATAATTTGAATTGATCAAGATAATCTTGTAGTTGCTGGTATCAAATGTCGTAAGAAAGGTTTGATCTTTTAAGTAACTATGTTCTCCCTCTTCTTTAAGAGCAGTTTCTTTCATTTTTTGATCTGTTACTTCCCCTACAGACGAAATTAGCTTGTCGCCGCGATAAACCAGCAATGCAATATTTTTGCTATGATTGGTCTTTTTGAAATGTTGCATGTCGGCGACTACTTCTGCATCTGTCGTCTTCTCCGTATCCCATTTGATCACCAGACTTTCAACCGTCGCATACTGGGCACGAAATTCGGTATTCTTGATCATGGCTCCTTCATCTAGCCCCCAGAAATAACGCCAGACCATTAAAAAAGCAATCACTGAAGCTAATAAGCTCAATAAAACTGGGACAATAATCATCAATATATGCGATATAAATAAACGCTGCTTGATAGTCATTCTTTTCCTCTTCTCTTTGATAGCGATGATTCAACATAGTTATGCAGCCATCATTTAAAGTGTTCTCTTTGAAAAAATTGGGATCGCCTGTTTTCACGACGTGATCCGCCTCTTATTGAAAGGAGGTGCTGTCTATTTTTTTCGATTTTAGCCCATACTTGTAGGTACTTCAACCGATGCCTTCAGTCAGTTGTGAAAGAGTGAATTCTTTCTTCCTTGCACACGCAATGATCCGATTTCTTACCTTTTTAAATAAAGAAAATAAAATTTGATTATCAGAATAATAAAAACTGAGCCAATACTATAGTAACAGGAAATAGTAAACAAAAAGTAAACTATTGCTAAAAAGTAAATTAAATACGAAAAGTACAGCCCGGCTTCTCCCCCTAACGCAAGACTAGCTGCTAATTGCGGCAACTGTATTTGTTCTTTGAGACAGCTTTCGTTATACTAAAAAAAAATGGAAGAAAGGACATACACTATGACAGTCAGAATTGAAGAAGTGTCCCAGTCTACTTGGCGTACAATTGCTGCCTTAAAAGTATCAGAATCCCAACATACTTTTATTGAAGACAACACCACCTCCTTGCTGGAAGCTGCATATGATACTTCTTTGCATTGGGTCCCGCTTGCTTTGTACAAAGAAGAAACCATTGTCGGCTTTGCAATGGTCGGTGCCTATAACGAACAAGAACAAAGTATTTGGTTGGATCGCTTGATGATCGATCAGCATTGGCAAAAATTAGGCTTAGGCAAGAAATTTATGCCGTTGCTCCTAGACTATCTTTTCTGCCATTGGACAGTGGAAAAAATCTATTTAAGTGCCCACAAAGAGAACAAAACGATCTTTTCGTTTTATACCGCTTTTGGCTTTAGGCATACCCACCACATAGATCCAGAAAATGGTGAACTGATTATGGTATACAAGAAAACGACTGCGACAGAACCTTTCTAAAGGTTCTTCGCAGTCTTTTTGCTTGTTTCAATGAAAATGCGATAGTCGGGTTTCACCTGACACTTGGACTAATTTGAATCTGTCTCTATTCTATTCGATCAGTCACTAAAGGAATATCGATTCTATTACTTTTGATTTCGTCAGGGATCCTATCTGAATCATTGCAATTTAGTAAAGGAGTTAAGCGATCGTCTATCCTTTTTTCAATTGCTGCAAAAGCTGGATGATTCCACAGCAGCAAAAATGGTTTCAAAGAATTGATAGCAAATTTTAGCGGGTTCGGATTTATCTTGCTTTTCAAATCTAAAAATAAGAAATGGTACCCATTAGTCGCAGCTCCTAATCTTCTTATCTCTAAATAAAGATATTCCAAGTCTGCTCTTCTTATGTGAAATAGTTCCTGTTCCTGCTTTTTCATAAACAAACAATGGTTTTCCCCCAACTTGATTATGTCAATCGTATCTTCTCCAATGATACATTTGCAATTAGGCGTTCCAGCTGAACATTTGACAAACCCTTGAGGATATTCCTTGGCGTCAATTTCAATCAGTGCTGCTACCCGCTTTCCATCGAGTAACATTTTTTGGATGTCATTTGAAAATGTACTATAAAACCATGATTGATTACTCGTTTGCTTGTCCATTTACCCAGCTCCTCCCTGGCATACTTGTTCAAAAACGTTTGTCTATAAAAGGCGCCATTCTATCATTAAGAGTAGTCTACTATTAAGAATAGTCTACTTCTTACTTCTCAAACATACAATAACATTTTTTATTTTGAATATATTTTTTTAGCTTACTTATTTTGAGCAATGGGCTTCGCCCAAAGTTTCTTGCACCATCACTCGTCTTATTCTCACAAATTCCACATCATGGATTCTTCTCAAACTCCTATTCAATGAATATACAAAAGAAGCACAGAAGTAACTTTCTGTGCTTCTTTTGGCTTGTTTTGATTCCTCACTTTGCACGTTCTTTCGTGACGTTTGATTCGTCAATCATCAGCTTTTACTGACTGGAATCCATAGCTCGCTTTTGCAGTCGGGTTTAGACAAATCAGGACTTTCATGCCACAAAAGTTCGGGTCCTCCAGTTAATTGATAATCAGACATTGCCAGCCATTCGCTGTAAATACGCGCCCAAGTTTCTTGAACTGCTTCTGGAAATGGTCCTACTACTGTAAAGACTGCCCAATCAGATTCTTCCACTTGTAACACATCATAAGGTTCTGATGCTTTTTGGGTAGTTGCTACACCGACATACTGATCAAGCGCTGTTCCTTCCACTTCTCGTTCGACAAAATTTGCCGACACACTGATAATTCCTCGCGGCTGGATATTTGCCAGATTTTTGAGTTCCATAATGCGCTCTGGCGTCAGCTTTTCATACAGTGATGTCATTTGCGGATTCTCTCCCTGATACTGCAGCGTGATCCTTTTTTTGAAACCGACGATTTGAAAAGGTTCATTGTGCACGATCCGATAGTCCATTTTGTTACCTCCTTTGATTGTCAGCTGGAAAGTCATTGGTGGAAATGCTTTTAGAATAACATCCAGCTGTTTTGCTTGTGAGGGAGAAATGCCATGCATCCCACGAAAGGCTTTACTAAAAGCATCCGACGAATCATAGCCAAGTAACGTTGCAGTGTCGATTACTTTCGCTCCTTGTTTCAACAAGTCTCCTGCCAAAACCAATTTCCTGCATCGCAAATATTCGCTTAAAGACATACCCGCCAAATAGGAAAATACCCGCCGAAAATGATATTCCGAACAACCAGCTAATTTAGCCATGTGTGTAAAATCAATTTCTTCTAACAAGTTTTCTTCTAGATAGGCCATTGCCTGATTCATATTCTCTAAAGGATTCATTCGTCTTCTCTCCCATCTCCTACACAATAACAAAGTTCAAAGAACGTCACCCGGTATTATCGTTGCATGTTTTATCGGTTTTAGTCAAAAGTATTTTTTGATGCCCCAAGTATAGCATAGAACAAGAAATTCCTTTAAATGCATGAACGTTCTCTATGTTTTAAAAAGTGTATTTGTAAATAGATCTATTTTTTTGAGCTGTCGATGTACTGATTCCTAAAGACTACCGCACACAAAAATACCAAAACAAGAAGATAGGCTCCTTGTTTTGGTATTTAGTCGTTTACTCATCGATCGTTCTTAATGAACAATCCTTGTCTCCACTTAAGAATCGACATCTCGTAATCAAAAAGAACTGCTACCTTTTATTTTCGTCTTTTTATTAAATAGAATTCAATAAAGCTGACTAATCCAATTCCTATAAGGTTTAAATAACTTTTTGATACGTCATTGGTTTGTGGTAATTTTGCTTTTGATTCTGAATCTTTTTGATAATTTGTATTTTCTTTCTTAGATGTTGATGTCTTGTTTTTTTGCTCTGAAGTGGATGTTTTTGCTGGAGAAGCATCTTTTGTATATACATATGTGATGGTTTGCGGCTCTTTCCCTAGCTTTCCGATCCGATTTTCTGGTAATTGGCTCTCATCTAGATGATAACCATTGATCGACAACTGATATTCTTTCGTAGTAGCATCATAGTGATCACCGATATTTCCTTGAATGGTTTTCGCTGCATGAATTTCTTTGCCGTCTTTGTCAACATAGACAACTGTCACAGCTGCCGCTCTTTCTGAATCTTTGCCTTTATCCGAATTCTTCGTATACACATATGTCACGGTTTGCGCTTGATCACTCATTACTCCAGTGCCATTCTTTGGCAACTGTTTCGTGTCTAATGTATAACCATTGATCGTTAGTTTGTATCCATCCGTCGTAGCGTCGTAGTCATCTCCAACATTTCCTGAAATGGCTTGTGATGCGTGGATCTCATTTCCATCTGTGTCCACATATTCTACCGTCACATCTGCCGCTTTCACAGGATCTTTGGTATATACATAGGTCACGGTTTGGGCTTGATCACTCATTACCCCAGTGCTATTAGTTGGTAATTGTTTCGTGTCTAATGTATAACCATTGATCGTTAGTTTGTATACATCTGTCGTAGCATCGTAGTCATCTCCAACATTCCCTGTAATGACTTGTGGTGCGTGGATCTCATTTCCATCTGTGTCCACATATTTCACCGTCACATCTGCGGCTTTTACAGGGTCTTTCGCGTACACATAGGTCACTGTTTGTGCTTGATCACTCATTACCCCAATACCATTATCTGGCAACTGTTTCGTGTCTAATGTATAACCATTGATCGTTAGTTTGTATACATCTGTCGTAGCGTCGTAGTCATCTCCAACATTCCCTGTAATGACTTGTGGTGCGTGGATCTCATTTCCATCTGTGTCCACATATTCTACTGTGACATCTGCGGCTGCTTCTTGATGATTGATCGCAAATTGATGCAAATAGGTACCTGAAGAAATCGCGTAGAAGCTAAACCCATCTGGTTGTGCATATGTCCCGGCTGGATTATTCAGACGTGAATTGTATTTCATCGTATGAATACCTTCAAATTCTTCTGGGGTTATATCAGACACAGTGACGTCTTGATCTGTAATAGATAGCTGAGAAGAAGGGAGTTGAACCCCGTTTAAGTCAAAATACGTTTGGCTTTGACTATTGGATGTTGAAAAAGGTGGAACATAGCCATCAAAATTTGTTAGTCGATTGGGCATGATCGAAAACGGGACAAAAAATGACTGCGTTGCAGCATCATAATTCAGCTCCTTAGCAGATATCGTAGTCACTCCATCACTTCTTCCTGTATTCTGCCCATAAGCCGCCAGATTTTCTAAGACAGGAAAATTGTTGATAACGGTGAAATCGCTGACCGCACAAAATTGAATCCGTAATTCCTTTAAATTCGGCAATGTAGCCAATGGCGCAATCGTAGTAATATTCATATTCGACTCAAAAGTAAGTGATTCTAAATTCTTCATTTCAAGTATCTTCGGATAGACAGCATCTGTGACATTAGCAGAAGAAAGGTTCAATCGAGTAAAATTGTCCCCAAAATCAGGAACATTGTCATCTGTAACATTCGCTCCCATTAAATAAGCATAGACTAAACTATCTATCTTAGTTAATACCGAAAAATCAGAAATCTGATTGGTTCCATTCATGTAAAAGGAAGACAGGCTTGTGGCATACTCCAAACCGGACAAATCAGCAAGAGCTGAATCAGTCGAATAAATATAGATTGTCTGCATTTTACTGATTTTTTCTTTAGTGATTTCTGATACTTCGATTCCTAATGCCTTCGCCACTATTGACTGTAATGTAGGATCTGGTAACCAACTAGAAACATCCTCAGTATTGGCTTGATTATCAGGCAACGAATTTGCGAACTGTTGAGCATTTGATGGCAACAAACTTCTAGCTGATTTTTCCTTTGATTTGGCAGAACTTGTATCTGGAATCGATGATTCTTCTGTACCTACTGTTGATGCTGTTGATGTTGTTGATGCTTCACTCTCAGAACTTGATTCCTTTGAATCAGAAGTAACACTTTCAGAGGTAGAAGATTCAGTAACAGTCTCAACTGAATCGTTGCTAGTTTCTTGGGTGGTGTCAGACTGTACAGAGTCGTTTCCCTCCGCTGCTAGTACTGTCACTACGGGGGTAGCCAGTGGTGAATTTAATAAGACAAATAAAGATACATAGCTAAATATTTTTCGTTTATTTTTGATCTCCTTTTTTGCTAATCATTACCTTTTCTTTTTTTAACCATATTCTCATTTTAATAATAATAATCCTAAAATGGAAAATAGTAAAGTTATAACTTAACTAGTGAAATATAGCACGAACGTTACGCACTTTTCACACCCCAATCACGCCATTTCATTTGCTAAAAATTAATAACTACTGTATCTGTAGACCAAAGTATTTCTAGGAATAATGGTAGCAAAAAAAATAGCTGTACCTGCTTTGACTTTGCTTCAAACAAAAATCAGTGTATCTACGCTTACTCTCCCATGACTTTCAAAAAAGGATTGCATCTAAAATTGTAAATTGATCAGCTGAAATAAAGCTGCTTCTTAGCTTCCTCGTCTTTCGATATTGTGGAGCAAGACAATCAATAACAGTTGGCGACAAAAAAAGACCAGCAAGGAATATCCCCAGCTGGATCCACAAATAGATATTTTTTACGTTTTAGCAGTTAGATCTGTTATCGATGCCAACAGACGGAACAAAAAATCCCGTTTATTGGTACAGTGCAGTTTTTTTCTTACCTGCCCATTCTTTGGTTCCATTCTTCTCGCAGCACACCGTATTTTACTGAGTCATAATAGTGGCCTTCCCAATAACGAACTCTACGGATTTGTGCTTCTTTCGTCATGCCCAGTTTTTCCCCAACCTTCATCATCCGGTGATTGCCTGACCAAGTCGTATATCCGATCCGTTGGATGAGTGGTTCTTGTTCAAATAAGAATGTGATCCACAAACGCATCGCATGACTACCGACCCCATGATTCCATATAGTGGCATCATAGATTGCTACACCAAATTCAAGCCATTGATGCAGATTGCCATCTTCCCAATATGCAGTGGCGATTCCTACAAGCCTTCCTTGATAATAAATAGCCTTCCGTAATGGATTATTTAAACAATTTTTGCCAAATCCATTTTTGAATTCTTCCCAGGTTAGGATAGGGTCCTGAAAATAAAGTCCATCCCACTTTTTCCACTCTAAGTCAGCTTTAGGACCATAACTGATCGACCAAAGAGCAGAAAGGTTTTCTTCGGTGATTGATTTCAATTGTATATGATTTTTCATCTTTCTCCTTTTCAAACATCAAACTGCTGAAAAATAAAACTGAAGCTACTTGTTTTTACCAAACAAACGTTGAAAAAAGCCATTTTTTTCGGACGCTGTTTCTTTGACTACCACTGTACCATCGGTGTCCTTCCACTTTCTCTGAAACGTAAGATTATCTTGTAAAAGTAATCCATTTAACTCGAGGATACCTTTTAACCCAGCAATCGTTCGGCGCAACTCACCGTCTTGTTGACCATAGAAATCCTTCTTCCCAGCATCTTCAAGTTCTTCTAGTTGCCGGATTAACTCTCGAAGTGTTTGAGCCTGATCTCCCAGAATAGCCGACATCTCTTCCACTTGACGTTCTTCTATCGTTGGTGCCGTTTCGTAAATAGTCACTAAAGATAAACTATCGACATAATCCTTTAAGTCAAAAAGAAACGTTTGGCTTGCTTCATCTTCAACCATTGATGTTTTCATTAAATAGTTTTGTAACGCTTCCATTTGTTTTTGCTGAACGAGTAAATCTAACACTAAGGCCTCTGTGTCCATCGGTACCACCTCCTACTCTATTGTTGCGTTTTTCTTTTGCTTCGTCAAGAAAAGCTTCGAGAATAATGTTGAAAAACAGACGGGCTGAATAGTAATTGTTTTCTCTACTGTATATTACATATCACATACCACTTCTTTTATAGTCAAATTTACTAGTTTCTGCACCACCCTACAGTTAACTCAATTCATTGTATCTCTCAACTACAAAAAATATCCCCTCGGCAGCTAAGATACCGAGGGGATTGGTGCATTCATTGCTTAGCCGTTATAAGCATCCACAATGATTTGTTTCAATTCAGAAATCAATGGTTCTTTAGGGTTCGCAGTTGTACATTGGTCTTCGTAAGCCAATTCAGCCATACGATCTACAGTTGCATCCAATACTTCTTGAGTCACGCCTTGTGCTTTCAAGTTCATATCGATACCAACGGATTTACCTAATTCGTAAACCGCAGTTGCTAATGCTTCAACTAGTTCCGCAGTTGTTTCTCCTTTAAGACCTAAGAATTTCGCAATGTCTGCGTAATCTGTGTCAGCACGGAAGAAATCATATTTAGGGAACATCGCATGTTTTTGAGGATCTTTGGCATTGTAACGGATAATATGCGGTAAAAGAATCGCATTGGTACGTCCGTGAGGAATACCATATTCTCCCCCAATTTTGTGAGCAACTGAGTGACAAATACCTAGGAATGCATTGGCGAAGGCCATACCTGCCATTGTTGATGCGTTATGCATTTTTTCGCGAGATTCCATATCCGGTGTTTTCACTGATTTTTCTAAGTAGTCAAAGACTAACTTGATTGCTTGTAAGCTCAACCCACGAGTGTAATCAGATGCCATTACCGACACATAAGATTCAATCGCATGGGTCAATACATCCATACCTGTATCTGCTGTTACAGAAGCAGGAACTGACATGACGAATTGAGGGTCAACGATCGCTACATCTGGTGTTAATGCGTAGTCTGCTAATGGGTATTTCACATGCGTATCGCTATCTGTGATAACCGCAAATGGGGTTACTTCAGAACCTGTACCGGAAGTTGTTGGGATACATACAAATTGAGTTTTTTCTGGTTTGTCGATCTTGTATGTCCGTTTACGGATATCCAAGAATTTTTGTTTTGCGCCAAAGAAAGATGTATCTGGGTGTTCATAGAACATCCACATGCCTTTCGCAGCATCCATTGCTGATCCACCACCAAGAGCGATTACTGTATCTGGTTTGAAATCAACCATCATCTTCGTTCCAGCATAAACGGTATTTGTTGATGGGTTTGGTTCTACATCTGAGAAGACTTCGATCTTCACATCGTTTTTGCGGCGAGCAAGAACTTCGCGAACGGTATCGCAGTAGCCGAATTGAACCATTCCTGGGTCACAAACGATCATGACACGTTCAACATTTTCCATTTTCTCTAAGTATAATAGAGAGTTCTTTTCAAAGAAGATTTTTGGCGGTAATTTAAACCATTGCATATTATTTCTCCGTTTCGCTACAGTTTTAACGTTGATCAAGTTCACAGCAGAAACATTACGAGAAACAGAGTTCTTTCCGTATGAACCACAACCAAGTGTCAATGAAGGGATCATTTCATTGTAGATATTACCGATACCACCTTCAGCAGATGGAGTATTCACCAAGATACGGCAAGCTTTCATGCGTAAGCCAAATGCCAATTGCAAATCTTCATTTTCTGTGTGGATAACCGCTGTATGTCCTAATCCACCTAAATCAAGCATAGCTTCACATTTTTGGAAAGCATCTTCTGTGTTGTTTGCTTTGATCATTGCTAGAACTGGAGAAAGTTTTTCGCGAGATAATGGGTAATCTGCACCCACGCCATCTAGTTCTGCAATCAATAGTTTCGTACCTTCAGGCACCTTGATGCCTGCTAATTTTGCGATCTCCATTGCTGAATGTCCAACAATTGCTGGATTTACAGCATATTTGCCTTCATTCATCACTGCATCTTCAAGTTTTTGCAATTCTTTTGGTTTTACCACGTATACTTGATGAGCTTCAAACTCTGCTTTAACAGCTGCATAGACTTCTTTATCAACGATCACTGCTTGTTCAGAAGCACAGATCATTCCGTTATCAAATGTTTTAGAAACGATCAAATCGTTGACCGCGCGTTTGATTTTTGCTGTTTTTTCGATGTAAGAAGGGACGTTACCTGGACCTACACCTAGGGCTGGTTTTCCTGTTGAGTATGCAGCTTTGACCATGCCTGCACCACCAGTTGCCAATACGATGGCGATTCCTGGGTGATTCATCAATAAGCCTGTTGCTTCGATTGATGGATGTTCGATCCATTGCACACAGTTTTCTGGTGCACCGGCTGCGATTGCTGCATCACGAACGATCCGCGCTGCTTCTGCTGAACATTTTTGAGCAGATGGATGGAAAGCAAACACGATTGGGTTCCGAGTCTTCAATGCGATCATTGCTTTAAAGATCGTTGTTGACGTTGGGTTCGTTGTTGGAGTTACCCCACAGACAACCCCGACTGGTTCAGCAATTTCGATCAACCCTTTTTGTTTGTCTTCATTGATCACGCCAACTGTTTTGTCATGTTTGATGCTATTCCAAATATATTCTGAAGCATACATATTTTTGATTGCTTTATCTTCATAGATTCCGCGACCCGTTTCTTCAACTGCCATTTTTGCAAGCGGCATATGTTTGTCTAAGGCTGCCATAGCCATTTCGTGTACGATATGGTCTACTTTCTCTTGATCAAAGTTTTCCATTTCTTTTAAGGCCACGTTTGCTTTTTTTGCAAGATCATCGATCATTGCTTGTACATCGATCGTCACTTCTTTTTCCAATGTCTTAGCCATTGTAATCCTCCTAGTTCGTTAACAATTTATTTGTTAATTACTTCACATACACATCATACAATAACTCTTTTCGTTTGTAAACAATTTCTGTGATTTTTTTCACAGTTTTTTAAAAATAAGTTAAATCAAGCGTTTTCAACATATCGAGTTATTTTAATCTGATGTTTAAGTGACTCGAGTATCCATGTGCTTTATTGAACAATCGTTGCTTTTATCAAGCTTTTTCCAAGAAAAAGAACCGATATATTTGATTGATTCTCAAATATATCGGTTCTTAGTATGATGGATACTGATTTTGGTTTTGCATTTACATAGATGAACAATAACACTCTATTGTCCAATTTTGAAGGAGCGTGTTTCTTCAGAGGTGATTTTTTTCAAAAATTCACTCAATAGAATGATTGTTTGCAAATAATCTTCTTTGTGGATGATTAATCTTGAGGAATGCATATACCTTGTCGGAATCGATACTGTCATTGCAACAACTCCTGTCATTGCTTTATGGATGTTGCAAGCATCTGTCCCTCCAACAGTCATGAAGTCATGCCGATAAGGTAGTTTTTGTCTTACTGCAATCTCTTCCATTTTTGCAAGCAGTTCACTATTACCGATCGTTAGCGAATCCAAAACAGAGAGTACAGGACCTTTTCCCAGTTGCAATCCCCCTTGATCAAAGGGAGTGTCTACAGCGGTAGTGACATCTAACGCAATCGCCAAATCGGGCTTAATGCTGTGGGCAGCTGTACGGGCACCTCGTATACCGACTTCTTCTTGAGTCGTTGCCGCAAAGTAGACATCAACAGCTAGCTCTTCTTTGGCTAAAGCGTTCATGACCTCAATACAGACACCCACACAAACTCGATCATCCCACGCTTTCCCTAGCAAGTAATTCGGATCATTCATTTCACGAAAGACCGTCTTAGGTGTAACCATGTCGCCTACCATTATTCCTAACTGGCGAATATATTCAGCTGACGGAACCCCCATATCTAAATAAAATTCATTAGCTGGGATCACTTTATTCTTTTCTTCTGGCGACATCCCGTGGGGCGCGCGACTTCCAATGACCCCTGTGTATTTCTTGCCTTCCATCGTTGTGACACGCATTTCCTGTGCGGGCATGACGTGTCCCCACCAGCCGCCTACCGGTAAGAGTTTCAAATAACCTTCCTTGGTGATTTTTCGAACTACGAAACCGACTTCGTCCATGTGGGCTGACAACATCACTTTGGGCGCATTCGCTTTAGAACTCTTTTTTACTAAGATCAATGAACCAAGGTTGTCATAAAAACAGAAATCAACTGCTCCTTCTGCATATTTCTTCACGATTCTGGATATTTCTTTTTCCCGGCCGCCGATACCATCGGCTTCACTTAATTCTTTTAGGATTTCTAAGTCTACAGCTCTCATAGGGATCGTCTCCTAGCGGTTTTCTTCTTTGAATGAAACAATCGCTGCTTCGTCTAAGTCTTTCAGAAAAAGATAGATGGCTTGACCGACTGTTTCATAATCTTCTTGCGAAACAACTTGAGCTGCTGTGTTCATATTTCTTACAGGCATGTTCATAAATAAGACTGGACATCCCGTCCGTAATTTGTTGAACCAAGCACCGTCTGAGTCTTCTAATGAGAAATAATATTGATATGGCAATGCTGCCTCTTCACAGATTTTTCTCAATTCTTCCATCGGCAACCGATTTGGCAAAACGGAAGGATCATAATATGTCAATAGAACTCCTTTTGAGAGTTCTCCTTGTACATCGCCAGCATCTTCCTGATAATCCCAGGCTCGATTTGTATCTAGGATGATCGTTAGGTCTGGTGCAACCAGATTCGCTGCTGTTTGAGCACCTCTGGCACCGACTTGCTCCTGAACCGTACATCCAACATATAGATCAAAAGGGAAGCTGAGTTGATTTTCATAAATTTGACGTAACAAATCAATCGTTTGATTGACAGAAATCCGTCCATTCCAATTTGGAGCGATCCATTCTTTTCCATTTTTGCTGACAGTAAATTTGGGCGCAAATGTCACCATATCTCCCAAAGAAACTTCTTCTGACAATGCTTCCTCTTTTGAAGAAAAACCAAAATCTAATAAAACGTCCTCTTTTCCCTGAACCTGGTTTGCTTTGTTTCGTCCTAAAATGACGCCTGGGAAGGCTTTCCCTTGTCGATTGTACAGGTGGACTTCCTGTCCCAATAAGCTATTCGGCTCGATTTTCCCCATTATCAGTCCGCGAATCAAGCCGGTTTCTTCGATTTTTTTGACAATAAACCCAAGTTCATCCATATGGGCAGTCACTAAAACAGTGGTTGGATTCTCCTTTTCAGATTTGATGACCCCATAGATCGAACCTAGATTGTCATAGATGATTTCATCGCAGTAAGGTGCATAATACTCTTTCAATAATTTAGAGATTGTTTTTTCTCTTCCGGAAATTCCGGGAGTTTTGACCACTTTTTCGAGCTGATCCATTTGTCCCATCTGCTTTACCACTCCTTAGTAACAATGTTCCTTCACGTAATCCGTTGTATCTTTTTTCTCTGCTTTCAACTGACAAAGAGTCAACATTTCGTTCATTGCTTCTGTTAATCCAGTACCACCCTTTTTTGGCATTTTTACAATATCTACTTGATCTTTAAATCTTGTGATTGCCTCTTGGCATTCAATGGACATCGCCGCAACAGCAGGGATCTGAACCTTCTCTTCGACAACTTTCGCAACTTCAGCAGCCATTTCCCCGTATGTTTCATAATTAAAACATGGACCGCAAAGCAACACATCTGCGCCTAATTTCTGTACCATTGCGGCAATCTTTAAAGAAGATTCCTTCGCATGCTTTCGGTAATAGTCATCACCACAATAAATCGTGGCAAGAACCTCCATATTCTTTTCCTTTAATAACTTTTCGAACATTTTGACAGAACCAATCGCTGTCTTTTGCCCCCCTAATGGCTGATCCCCATGTTCTTTCCCACCAAGTCCGGCTTGAATTTGATCCAGCAAAAAGATTATTTTCATTGTGATCCCCCTTCTATAACAAGTGATCGATGGAAATATCATCAAACGACAATTCCAGTTCTTCACTTTTGGCTTGTTCTGCTTCCCGTTCATCCTTCAGGTATTGCTTGTCTAATGCCATAATGAATGGATAGTAGATCAAACAACCAATGGCTAATAGAATCAATTGCCAGACAGAGGCAACCAGACTTCCTGTACTCAAATACCCTGAGAAGCCGATCGGGGTCGTCCATGGCAATGAAACGCCGGTTGTATAAGGAATGATTCCTAGGTTGGTTACCAATGTTGATAAAAGCAGATTAACCATTGGAACAGCGATAAAAGGAATAATAATGATTGGATTCAATACGACTGGCAAACCAAAGATGATTGGCTCATTGATCCCGAAAATTCCAGGAACGAGCGAAAGTTTCCCTAGTTCTTTGATCCGTTTTGATTTACAGAAGAGGACCATGATGATTACAAGGGAAAGTGTAGAACCACCGCCGCCAAAGTTGGTAAAGAAGTTCGAAAATGGATCCGTGAAGATGTTTGGCAAATCTTTACCAGCTTGAAAGGCATCTAGGTTTTCCATGGTTAGAATTCTTAAGATCGGCGCAAATACAGAATTGGCTACCGCCGGACCATTAATCCCAAAGAACCAAAAAATCGTACAGGCTAAACTATAGAAAATCTGTGCGGTTAATGTATTACCGGCTCCTTTTAATGGCATTTGCAAGACATTAAAGATAAAATCATGGACGGTACCAAAAGGGGTCATACCAAATAATATATTGATGACAAAAAATAAGAGCATGACTAGTGCACTTGGAATCAGCGCAGCAAAGGATTTCGTTACAGCAGGTGGAACCCCATCAGGCATCTTGATGGTCCAGCCTCGTTTTGTTGTATAAGCATAAATTTCTACAGAAATAAGTGCGACGAGCAAACCGACAAAAATCCCATTTGTTCCTAAGTGATCAAAAGAAAGCCCGCTAATTGGATCTGCCACTCCTTCAACGATCAGCTTATTTGGTGTTAAAATCAAAAACGCAATCACGGCTACCGCTGCCGCTTGGATGGGATCGGTTTTCTTTTCCCGTCCATAAGCATACGCCGTTCCTAGACATGAAAAGAAGCCAACTGTATTAAAGACAGAACCAGAAACCCGAGTGACCCACGACTCCCAACCTGTACCAAACATTCCTGCCCAAAACTCTGACCACCCTGGTATTGGAAAATTTGCGAACAGTAAGAAAATCGATCCTACAATCACTAATGGTGTCGTGATCAAAAAGCCATCACGCACTGCGATCAAAATTTTGTTCTGCCCTAACTTTACCGCAAGCGGCATCAACACATTTTCTAATTTATCGAACATTCCACTCTTCCTTTCGAGATCTTGCTCTTTGCAATCCTCTTTTTTTGAAATCATACCGGTGCTTTGATGCGTGCTTCATATGCATCAAGCCACTCTTGCGTGATCGGTGTGATCACCGTGGTTTGATCTGGACCAGGATTGGCCATATAAATAGCCGCTTCTTGGTCAGCTGTCGCAACGCTAAATGTGAATTCTACATTTGTTGCCACCCCCCATGCCCCATTTTTATCCAATGCTATCAACGAAAAGGCACCTGCTTTGCCATAACGTTTGCGTAATCGTTCTTCAAACCCATAAACAGCCCGGTCACAAGCGGCTTGTGGTGAAAGACCTTCTCCCATCAAGCGGACGATTTCATAAGAAAGACAGCCTTTCATCAAATCTTCACCCAAACCTGTAGCGGCAGCTCCGCCAATCGTACTGTCTACATAAAATCCTGAGCCGGATAATGGCGAATCTCCCACTCGACCCTGTTTTTTCATGAACAAACCAGAGCTAGAGGTTCCGACTGCCATTTGCTGTTGCGTATCGAGAGCAACAACGCCAACCGTGTCATGGCCATCGTAAGGATCGAGGTTGGAAGCAGCGATTTCTGCTAATCGTTTTTCCCAGATTTTTTTTGCCCGATCGGTCAACATATTCTTACGTTCAAATCCAGCCAACATCGCGTATTCGGTGGCTCCTTGCCCTACTCGAAAGCTATTGAATTTCTCATCACTCAATTGGCGTGCAACTGAGATGGGATTGGCAACATCGGTAATCCCTGCAACGGCACCAATCTTAAATGTTTCACCATCCATAAAAGCGGCATCCATTTCGACGATTCCGCGTTCATTTGGCAATCCGCCATAACCAACTGATTTATAAAATGGATAATCTTCCACTGCTTTGATGGCAGTTTCTACTGCATCTTTGCATGACGCTTGTCCTTCTAAAAGTTCTTTGGCTGCCAGTACACCATCGTGTGCCATTCGCCAAGTTGCAATCATTCCCCACATATCTTTCCCTCCATCATTTGTAGCGCTTACAAGTATATTCTATATGGTATATACTAGTATGTCTATACTAAAAAACGAGTTTCTTTCAACTCTCATTGATTTATAAGAAACTCGTTTCGGATTTTTTTTATTGTTGAGGATTCATCCAGGGCATTCTTATTCTGTTAATGCTTTGATGCTGCGCATGTAGATCTCTAAATTCATCCGTAAGTCAGCACTGTCCATGTACTCATTCTTATTGTGTGCAATCCCTTTTTGACCAGGAAAAGACGGACCAAATGCCAAGATATTCGGCATTTTGCGTGCATAGGTTGCCCCTGTTGTGGTTACTGGTTTAGGGTCATTGCCTGTGACTGTGTGATAAATCGTCGACAGTTTAGCTATTTCGGTTGATTCTTTGTCTCGGCAAAACCCGGGAATACTGCGAATGACTTCTAATTCGACACCGATAGGCAGTTGCCTTTTCAAACGGGACAATACGTCTGTTTCTGTAACAGTCACTGGGTAGCGAAAGGCAACTTCCATCACTAATCCTGTGAGAGACTTTTGTATCACGACAGGCGTCAAAATCAATTTACCAGAATCTTCATCAGCCAGCGCCAAGTCAATCCCTTCTCCAAAATGCTGCTGATGAAAGCTTTGACAGATCCAACGAAAATAAGATTGTATGGTTGGAGGAATAGTTTGTTTCTCAGCCAGTTGGGCTGCCAGGATCGAAATTGCATTTTCTCCCAATTCAGGAGCATTGCTTGGAGAACGTTTCCCTGTGACTTCAAACTTCTGATCGGCAATGCTTACACTCAAGTCGTCAGGAACATGGTCTCGGAATTGATCCCCCTGAAACGAAGTGAGTTGCTGTAGTTCATCGTCTGGCAGCGGAAAATGGAGCGCTACATTGACGACCCCTCGTTCGCCATAGACTACCGGATACTTACAATCTGGCGTAAATCCGAACACAGGTGGTTGTTCTGCGGCCAAATAATGAGGAACATCCGACATACCACTTTCTTCATCCGTACCGAAAATGATCCGCAGATTTTTTTTCGGTTGGTGTCCTAATTCTTTCAATAATTTCATCCCATAAAGGCAACTAATGATTGGTCCTTTGTTGTCTAGAATTCCCCGACCATAAAGGCGGCCGTCTTTTTCGCTTAAATCAAACGGCGGAAAATCCCAGTCTGAACCCGCAGGCACCACATCGAGATGTCCCAGGATACCGATGTAGTCTGACCCTTCTGGTCCCCACTGTGCATAGCCGATCGCATCATCGATCACCTTTGTTCCAAATCCAAAAGCGGCACTTTTTTCCATTACCAAAGACAAAACTCGCCGAGTTTCCGTACCATAGGGCGCCTGTGGCATAGGTTCAGATTTGACACTAGGAACTTGCATGACTTGTTTGAGTAAGTTTAGAAAATCCAGCCAGTTTTCCTCAATGGCTGTGCTGATTTGGTCCATTTTTGCCACCCCTTATTTTTGACGTACCAATGTATTTTTAAAGGTATATTTATCTGCACGATAAAAAGATGTATCGAACAAGATCGGTTTCGCAGAAGGGGAATAAGTCATCGAATGGACGAGAAGCATTGGTTCCTCTTCGGATACATGCAATAGCTTGGCAATGTCTGGCGGACTTTTGACCGCTTCCACTTCTTGATGGGAATAACCAATCTCAATGTTGGCTTCGATCACTTCATATAAAGAAGACTCTAACTGATCTTTGGTGATTTCGCCGGACTCTTTTTCTAAATAACGCTTCAATACATAGAGGTTCTCCACCGTCATCGGTTCATCATCAAAATAACGCAAACGAGTCAGATACACCATTGGTTCTTTCCCATAGTTGCCGAACATCTGTCGGATCTTAGTCGGTAATTCTTTCACTGTCTCTACTTGTAATACTTCGGTTCGGGTCTTTTTCCCTTGGGCTTTGGCCGTTTCGGTGAAGCTTTGCAATCCGCCAGATCCACTCTGGATCTTTGGCTGCTTCATCACATACGTTCCTTTGCCTTTTTCTTTGACTAGGATATTTTGGGTGATCAGAAGATCGATGGCTTTGCGGACAGTTAGCCGACTGCATTGAAATTCTTCCGCTAAATCATAATCAGAAGGCAGCTTCTGACTCGTTACATAAGTGCCATCATTGACACGTTGGGCGATTTTATCTGCTACTTCCTGAAAAACGGCTTGTTTTTTCACTTGATTCCCTACTTTCTACTCTACCATTCATAAAATGGACGATTCGCACTCACACCAGAAGCCACACTAACAAAGGCCTGGTTGTCGACGGATTGAATCATTCCTTCAACTGTCTTTAATTCTTTTTGGGAGATGACTAAAAGCAACAATTTCTTCTGTTGATGATCAAAGCCCCCCTCAACATCATTGATCACTGTGATCCCTCGCTGAAGTGCACATTGTAATGTTGCAATGACACCTTCTGCTTTTTCGGTTACTACTAGTAATTGCACACGCCTTTGCTTGAGATTCACGTAGTCTACCATTCGACCACTGATAAAGAAAGAGATTGCACTATAAAAAGCGTACGGCCAGCCAAAAATCATTCCAGCAACGAGTTGGAGACTGACATTGAAAAAGATAAAGAAACTGCCAATACTTTTGCCGGTCATTCTCTTCACTAAGATCCCTAAAATATCTAATCCTCCTGTGGAAAAATCATCGTTTAAAGTCAGACCAACGGAAAACCCATGGAGCACACCGCCAAAAACAGCGCAGATGACTGGATCTGTAGTCAATGTGACAACTGGGACCACCTTCATCATAACAGATGAGAGGAAGACAGTACAAACCGTCATAAGCGCGAAATCACGATCGATTTTGCACCATGCAATCGCTAACAATGGCGCGTTAAAAAATAAGACCAACACAGGGATTGACCACTCGTTACCAAAGTATACTTCCAAGAGCTGCGACAATAATTGTGAAAGTCCAGTAATTCCACTGGCAAATATATTTCCTGGCAGCCAGAACATATTCAATGCGATGGATGATAACAGTGCATAAATGAGTGCAACAGCTAATCGTTTTATTCTTTTTGGCATAAGCATCTCCTTCCGCTTCGATTATAGTATATATCATTAAGTATATACTGTCATCAAAAAACTTATTTTCTTTAAAGAAACCGCCTTTGCTGATCCATAGTCTTTCTCAGGATCGAGGGGTAAAATTTATCCTGACATGCGGGCTAGAAAAAGAGAGTAAAATACTTGAAAACTGACTAATTTTGACTAAAATAATAATTGGAAAGAAAAATAAAGAAAGGATTGATTATTATGTCACATGAGATTGAACCTCGTCGCTCAGATGCCTATAGTATGACACCTTTTAATTTCTTCGAAGATTTTGGTCGCAGTTTTTTTGATGGTTTTAAAGCGAACATGATCAAAACAGATATTCACGAAAATGATTCGGAATATCTCGTTGAAGCAGAGCTGCCTGGTATTCCTAAAGAAAATATTCAAGTCACTTATGAGAATGGTATTTTGACGATTGCTGGTCAACATCAATCGGATACTACGACTGAAGATAAAAAAGGAAAACTAGTACGCAGCGAGCGTAGTTTAACAAGTGTTCGTCGCCAATATTTGCTAGAAAATGTCAAAGAAGACGACATCAAAGCTTCTTATTCTGAAGGTATTCTTAAATTGACTTTGCCAAAAGATGATCACGGCAAAGAACCTAAGAAAACCATTCCGATCGAGTAGCAGCATCACTTTTACCAAACAAACAGCCCCCTTAACAGAAATGCTTGTTAAGGGGGCTATTAATGTAGAAAAAGACCTGTTCTCCATGCTTTGCTTGCTGATTTTTTTGCTCTTGCTAAAGAACAAGCGAAAATCTGGACAAACGCCACTCTATAAAAAAAGAGGCTGGGACAGAGGTGCTAAACTCCTAGAAATAAGAAGGAATACGCGGAAATTGCTTCTCAAATTTTGGGGTATTTCGACTTGTTTCCGAAGGAGTTGCTTCTGCTCCCACCATCTAGACGTGTTTAGAGCGTGGGACAAAAGTTTTTTTTACTTTTGTCCCACGCTCTAGTCCTAGCTGTCTTTGTCAGACGGATCGAAAAAAATTATTCTTTTGTATCGTCTGCTTTTGTTTCATCAACAACATCAGCTGGTTCGATTTCAGTTGCAACAGATGCACCAGTACCAGGTGTCACGGTACGAATCGCTGCCCGATCGAACTCTAAGAAAATACCTTCACAGTCGATGACAACTGTACTCTTGTCTGTATTTACTTCAGAAAGAACGCCATGAAGTCCGCCAATTGTTACTACGCGATCTCCAGCCTTCATATTTTCCAATAAGTTTTTTCGTTCTTGCTGTTGTTTCTTTTGTGAACGGCTCATGAAGAACCACATTGCCACCAAAGCAACAAGCATAAAGAGCATTGGTAAAGATTGTGCCATTTTTTTCACCTCGATTTTTTTACTTTTCTATAGATACTTTATCAGAATCTGACGTGTATTCCTACCGTTTTACCAGAATAAATTAGAAATTTTTGGCATTTTCTTTATTGAAGCCATATTCTTCGAAGAAATGTTGCCGGAATTCCAGCAAGTTGTCATCCATGATCGCTTGACGGACTTGTTTCATCAAATTCAACAAGAAATAAACATTGTGATAAGAAGTTAATCGGATCCCGAATGTTTCATCACATTTGATCAAATGACGAATATACGCCCGTGAGTAATTCTTACAAGTATAACAATCACAGTTTTCATCAATTGGTCGGAAATCTCGGGCAAACTGGGCATTCTTCACGACTAAACGACCTTTAGACGTCATACATGTTCCGTTACGGGCGATTCGAGTCGGTAATACGCAGTCAAACATATCGACCCCGCGAATAACGCCGTCGATCAGAGAATCTGCGGCTCCTACCCCCATCAGATAGCGAGGTTTGTGGTCAGGGATCCATGGTGTGGTAAATTCCAAGACGCGATTCATTTCAGCTTTTGGCTCGCCTACTGACAAACCGCCAATCGAATAACCAGGAAAGTCCATGCTGATCAAATCTTGCGCACTTTGTTTCCGTAAATCTTCAAAACCGGCCCCTTGAATGATCCCGAATAGGCCTTGAGAATCTGGATTGGCATGAGCTTTCAATCCGCGTTCTGCCCAGCGAGAAGTCCGCTCTACTGATTTTTTGACATACTCATAGCTTTCATCGAATGGCGGACATTCATCAAAACTCATCATGATATCCGAACCTAGTTTGTTTTGGATATCGATAGCTTTTTCTGGTGAAAGGAACATTTTTGAACCGTTTAGATGGTTCTTGAAATGGACACCTTCTTCAACAATATTTCGCATATCTGCTAGTGAGAAAACTTGGAAGCCACCAGAATCGGTTAGAATCGGCTGATCCCAATTCATAAACTTATGCAGCCCACCTGCTTCGGCCACTAGATCTTCTCCTGGTCGCAGCCATAAGTGATATGTATTACTTAAAATGACACCAGCGCCCATGGCTTTCAGTTCTTCCGGTGCAAGGGTCTTAACAGTAGCTAAAGTTCCTACAGGCATAAACATTGGCGTTGGAAAAGTGCCATGCGGTGTGATCAATTCACCTAAACGGGCACCTGTATGTTTCTCTTTCTTGATCAGACGATAACGAATGGCAGGTTGCGACATTCATTTCCCTACTTTCTTTATAGACTCGATTAACTGTGCAACGCTATTAATGATAAGGGTTGCGTTAGGAATTTGCAAGAAGGTTTCAGCTTCTCTTCCTCTTTTTCAAAAAAACTTTCCTTTCTTTGCTTTATTTTTTGTACAATCCATGCTCATTTGCTATCATGTTAAACAGATAGAAAGGAGGTTTTTTTATGAAAACTAGAGGACAACTAAAAAGTGAAGCCAAATCCGTTCTGAATGGACGCTGGAAAGATAGCGTATTGATGTGCTTGGTCCCTACGTTGATCTCTATTGCTTTTGCTGTTGTGATCGTAGTGATTGTTGTGTTGCCTTTGATGGCATTAAGTCAAAATGGTGCCTTTGATAGTCAATCCATCAATGAAGCGTCGAACTCAACTGGCGGTAGTGGCGGTGGCTTGATCAGCGGATTATTCTCAGCATTGTTTGGTGCCGGGATTTCTTGGACATTCCTTGATTTGTTACGCGGCAATAAACAAGAGATTCGTCCATTTTCTGATGTCTTTCGTGGATTTAGCGGTGTATTCGCACTTGGTATCATTGTCATCTATATTTTATCAACGATTTTCGTTAGTTTATGGGCATTATTATTTGTGATTCCAGGAATCATCAAATCCTATTCCTACTCACAAGCATACTTCATCTACTATGATACCTATGAGCAAACAGGTACACGGCCAGATTTTCTTGCTTGCATCACGGCTAGCCGCCGATTGATGAAAGGGTATAAAGGAAAACTGTTCTTACTTGATTTGAGTTTTATTGGCTGGCACATTCTAGCCATTATCACAGCTGGTATCGGGTATCTTTGGTTGACACCTTATATCAGTGCTACCAAAGCAGCCTTTTATGAAAACTTGCCAAAACAGACATTAGCTTAAAAAAAGGACCTTACTTTGACATATCAAAGTGTAGTGACCCCAAAAAGTTAGACTTTTATGGAGTGGAGAAATCCACTCCTTTTTTGTATGATAAGATTAACTGTTA
>NZ_JBDGBK010000009.1:0-53710 GCF_040910045.1 Enterococcus sp. RTP21361st1_A6_RTP21361_211029
ACCTGCGAAGCAGGGCAGAGCAGCTGATGAACAGTAGTAGGCGACCGGAGGGAGAGTAGTCACCGCTTTTCGAATCATTGCGATTGACCTGCGAAGCAGATGATGAACAGTAGTAGGCGACCGAAGGGAGAGTAGTCACCGCTTTCCGAATCACTGCGACTGGTCGAAGACTATGCAAGTCCTTCTTAGCGACAGCTTAGAAGCGACGGTAGGCGTAACGCAGAGTAGACGAGCAGATGATGAACAGAAAATCGTTTCCCACAATGGATCAAATCAGTATAGTTGTAATGAATACATACGATCGTTTTTGATCGATCGAAGATACCCACAATAGGAGGATGAAAACAGATGAGTTATCAACGTCCAAAAGGCACCAATGATATTTTACCAGGAGAATCCGAAAAATGGCAGTTTGTTGAAGAAACAGCCCGTTTGGTTTTTCGTGATTACCAGTACAATGAAATCCGCACACCGATTTTTGAACATTTTGAAGTGATTGCTAGAAGCGTTGGTGATACAACCGACATCGTTTCAAAAGAAATGTATGATTTCTATGACAAAGGAGAGCGCCATGTGACATTGCGTCCGGAAGGCACAGCGCCGATTGCTCGTTCTTATGTTGAAAATAAACTTTTCGGACCTGAATACAACAAGCCTTACAAAGTCTTTTATATTGGACCGATGTTCCGCTATGAACGGCCGCAAAAAGGTCGCTTGCGTCAATTCCATCAAATCGGTGTAGAAGCATTTGGTTCCGCAAATCCTGCGACAGATGTTGAAACGATGGCGATGGCGATGGATTTCTTTAAACAATTAGGGCTAAGTCAACTTCGATTAGTGATTAACTCTTTAGGGGATAAAGAAACGCGTAAGAACTATCGTCAAGCACTGATTGATTATTTATCGCCTCATGAAGCAGAATTAAGTGAAGATTCAAAACGTCGTCTGCATGAGAATCCACTGCGGGTTTTAGATAGTAAAGACAAACGAGATCAACAGTTCGTTGCGGATGCTCCTTCGATCTTGGACTATTTAAGTCCGGAAGCTAAAGCCCATTTTGAAACAGTCATCACGATGTTGGATGCTTTGGACATTCCTTATGAGATTGATTCAAATATGGTCCGGGGACTGGATTATTATACCCATACTATTTTTGAGATTATGAGTGAAGCGCCAAAAATGGGGGCGCAAGCTACGATCTGTGCGGGTGGACGCTATGACCATCTGGTCGAAGAATTAGGCGGCCCACAAACGCCAGGTTTCGGTTTTGCGATGGGCTTAGAACGTCTATTGATCACAATGGAAGCAGAAGAAGTCGTTATTCCAGCATTGAACGAATTAGATGCTTATGTTGTTGGTCTAGGAGAAGCAACCAATTTGGAAGCATTGAAAGTCGTTCAGGCGATCCGTAATTTTGGCTTTTCGGCAGATCGTGATTTTATGAATCGGAAAGCAAAAGCGCAGTTCAAATCGGCAGATAAGCAAGGGGCGCGTTTGGTGCTGACCCTAGGTGAAAATGAATTAGCTGAACAAGTGATCAACATCAAATCGATGGCAAGCCGGATCGAGAAACAATTTAAGTTAGCCGATCTGTATGATCATTTTGATGAAATCTATGATGAAATGACTACAATCTTAATCAAGCAAGGAGAAGAAGAATGAGCAAACGTACAGTATATTGTGGGCGCGTCTCAGAAGCCCATTTAGATCAAACCGTTACTTTAAAAGGCTGGGTCCAAAAACGTCGTGACTTAGGCGGAGTGATTTTCATTGATTTGCGGGACAGAGAAGGGATCGTGCAAGTTGTCTTTAATCCGGAAGTATCCAAAGAAGCATGGGCGATTGCAGATACTTGCCGCAGCGAGTATGTGCTAGAAGTGACAGGTCAAGTCATCAATCGAGCACCGGAAGCAATCAATCCTAAGATGAAAACCGGGCACTATGAAGTGATGGTCAGCGAGATCACTATTTTGAATACAGCCAAAACACCTGCATTTTCGATCGAAGATGATCAAATCGTAGGAGACGAAACGCGGTTGAAATATCGTTATTTGGATTTACGCCGTCCCAAAATGACTAAGAATATCATGATGCGGGCAAAAACGACACAAGTGATTCGTCATTTCTTGGATACCAATGACTTTCTAGATATCGAAACCCCTTATTTAGCGAAATCAACACCAGAAGGCGCCAGAGATTATCTCGTTCCTTCCCGGGTTTACCCTGGTCATTTTTATGCATTGCCACAATCGCCACAAATTTTCAAACAATTATTGATGGGTGCTGGATTCGATCGTTACTATCAAATCGTCCGTTGCTTCCGGGATGAAGACTTGCGGGGAGACCGTCAGCCTGAATTTACCCAAGTCGATATTGAAACAACCTTTTTGACGGCGGAAGAGATTCAAGCTTACACGGAGGAACTGTTAGTCAATGTCATGCGTGAAGTCAAAGGGCTAGAAGTAACTACGCCGTTTCCGCGAATGACTTACGATGATGCCATGGCACGTTATGGCAGCGACAAGCCAGATACTCGGTTTGACATGGAATTGATTGATTTGTCCGAAACCGTTAAAGATGTTGATTTCAAAGTTTTCCAAATGGCGCTTGAAAATGGCGGTGTGGTGAAAGCATTGAATGCGAAAGGTGCTGCGGATAAATATTCCCGAAAAGATATGGATAATTTGGGACATTACGCAGGACAGTTTGGTGCGAAAGGGTTAGCATGGGTCAAAGTAGAAGAAGATGGCTTAAAAGGACCAATCGCAAAATTCTTGACTGACGCTGCAGCATCGATCATTGCTGCTACGAATGCAGAAGTGGGCGATATCCTAATGTTTGGTGCGGATAAGTTTGAGATCGTTTCGGCGGCTTTAGGAGCAATCCGCAGCAAGTTAGGAAAAGAATTAGGCTTGATCGATGAAAGCAAGTTCAATTTCTTATGGGTAACAGATTGGCCACAATTTGAATACGATGCAGAAGCTGGCCGCTATGTCTCTGCTCACCATCCATTTACGATGCCTAAAGAAAAAGATGTACCCTTGTTGGCAACTGATCCTGCAAAAGTGTATGCGGAAGCTTATGATATCGTCTTGAACGGTTACGAGCTTGGCGGTGGGTCTCTCCGGATCCATCAGCGGGATGTTCAAGAACAAATGTTTGAAACCCTTGGTTTTTCTCGCCGTGAAATGGAAGAACAATTTGGTTTCTTGCTGACGGCATTAGACTATGGGTTCCCACCACATGGCGGAATCGCACTAGGCTTGGATCGTTTAGTGATGTTGCTGGCTGGTGAAGAAAACATCCGTGAAGTGATCGCATTCCCTAAAAACGGGAAAGCCGCCGATCCAATGTCACAAGCGCCAAGTAAAGTGGCGCCGCTGCAATTGTTCGAATTGAATATTGATGTCACAACAGTTGAAGAAGACTAAGTAAAAAGAAATGAACAAGTAAAGAACAAACGAGCGAATGATGAATGAAAATAGACGATTAAGAAAATTCCATGAGAATTTGTCTATTTCTTTCATTGTTCGTTTCTTTTTTTACTATCTGAAGTATAATAAGAGCAAATCAACAAAGCGAGGCTCTTGAATGAAATGAATACCCTCTTTAAATGGCTGCCACACCCTGATTATGCCAACAAATTATCGTTTTCGATCGTCTACGCCATTTTATCGGCGATCGCAGTCAATTTTTTTTATCAACCCGGCAAAATCTATTCTAGCGGGATCACAGGGATAGCTCAAATTTTGACCACCGTTTCCACGGATTGGCTTGGATTCTATATCCCCGTCTCAGTCGCCCTATTGTTGCTGAATATTCCGCTTTTCTTTCTCGGCTGGTTCAAGATTGGTCATAAATTTACGATTTTCACAGGAATTACTGTAGTCCTAACATCTTTGTTCGTACAGATTCTTCCAGAAGAAACACTGACGACAGATCCGATGATCTGCGGGATTTTTGGGGGAGCCATCAACGGAGCCGGTATTGGTTATGCGCTAAAAAGCGGACTTTCCTCTGGCGGCCTCGATTTTGTAAGTATCGCGATCCGGAAACGTACGGGGAAAACCATCGGGTCCATCTCGATTTTTTTCAATATTGCCATCATGTTTGCTGCGGGCATCCTGTTCGGCTGGCAGTATGCGCTATATAGTGCCATTGCGATTTTTGTCAGTGGTAAAGTCACCGATGCTGTTTTTACCAAGCAAAAGAAAATGCAGGTAACGATTATTACGAGAATTCCTGAAGAAGTCATCCATACGATCCAGAAAAGTCTGCGCCGAGGAATTACGATCATCAATGAAGCAGAAGGAGCCTACAAGCATGATAAACAGACAGTATTATTGACTGTCGTTACACGCTTCGAGTTGCCGATGTTACGTTCTGCCATGAAAGAAGCAGATCCCAAGGCATTTGTCAGTATTGCTGAAAATGTACAAATATTGGGTCGTTTTTATGAAGAAGAATTATAGGAGAGCTTGGATCAAAGCGTTTCGTGATGAAATGCTTTTTTCTTTTTGTAAAAATTAATTTTTTTAGAAAATAGAGTATTCTTGCTAGCTTTCTTGTTGCTTTATCTGGTAAATTATGAAGAAATGGGTCATTATTTTTTAATGGTTCCACATTGACTGTTTCTTACGAAAACAGTTGATCAAAAAAAAGAAAAGTGGTTGGAGAATGAACAAACGGTTAAAAACAAGCCGCTATATCACTGGTTTCGACGGTATCCGTACATTAGCCGTGATCGGCGTTATCTTATATCATTTATTACCTACTCAAATGCGAGGCGGGTATTTAGGAGTTCCTGTTTTTTTTGTAGTTTCTGGTTATTTGATCACCGATTTGCTTCGACAGGAGTGGGACCAGAACGGTCGTATTGCTGTCAAAGATTTTTATGTCCGCCGGATGAAACGACTGTATCCTGGCATGGTGGTGATGCTGCTTCTGTCTGCTGCCTATATTACATTGTTCCAGCGGAATTTACTGAATAATCTGCGGGGAGTCGTCGTCAGCAGTCTCTTGTATGTCAACAACTGGTGGCAGATCAATCACGGTCTTTCTTATTTTGACCGATTCGGCAATGAATCTCCCTTTACGCATCTATGGTCTTTGGCTGTTGAAGGGCAGAATTATTTGATTTGGCCGTTACTCTTTATTTTATTGATGAAGTTAGTCAAAAATCGTGGGACGATTTTTAAAATCGTGATCGGCTGCTCGTTACTTTCGGCTCTTTTATTAGCGATCTGGTATTCACCAGGGGCAGACCCTACTCGAGTTTATTATGGTACCGACACGCGTTTGTTTTCGATTTGGATGGGAAGTGCGCTGGCTTTCATTTGGCCCAGCACCCATTTAAAAAAAGAAATTCCGAAGAAAGCGAAGCGGGTATTGAACCTAGCTGGTGGTCTTTCTTTTATTGGTTTAGTGATAACATTTTTTGTGCTAGATGATCATCTTTCCTTTGTTTATTACGGAGGAATGCTGCTAGTCAGCTTGCTTTGTACGATCTTGGTGGCGGTCACTGCCCATCCTGGAGCTAGTCTGAACCGTTGGCTGACAAATCCGTTATTCAGTTACATCGGCAAGCGGAGTTATGGGATTTATTTGTATCAGTTCCCTGTGATGATTTTTTATGAAGCAAAGATTGGGAATGTCGGCGAGAATGTTCTCCTGCATACATTGATTGAGATTGTATTGATTCTCTTGATCAGTGAATTGTCCTATCGGTTTATCGAAAATCCGTTGCGGAAATTCCACTACAAAGATACTTTCCGCACGGTGCGCAATTGGTTCAGTAAGCCAGTGATCAGTCGACAAAAGCCTTGGCTGCTTCCAGGACTGCTTGTTTCCTTAGTTGCTCTTTATGGAATAGCTACCGCTCCGGTGAATTATGTAGATGCGCAACAGCAGCAGTTAAAAGAAAATATTGCTGCCAATAAAAAAGCGGCAGAACAGACACAAAAAAATGCGAATGGCTCGGATACAGAAAGTACAGGAGAAAATTCTTCAAAGGCAACGGAAGCCGAACAATCAGTAATGGAAAAATATGGGTTGACAGAAGCCCAGGTGAAGAAGGCCGAAGAGCTGGAAATTACCGCTTTTGGTGATTCTGTTATGCTGGATGCCACTGCCGACTTGCAAGAAATTTTTCCCAAAGCTGTCGTTGATGGGGATGTGGGACGACAATTGTATGAGAGTCCGGAACTGATCAAAGCATTGAAAGAAAAAGATTTGTTACGAGATACGGTATTGATCGGTCTAGGAACGAATGGGTCCTTTACAGAAACCCAATTCGATAATTTGATGAAAGAAATTGGCGATCGCAAAGTCTATTGGATCAATGTGCGGGTACCTACGCAAAGATGGCAAAATGAGGTCAACAGCATGCTGGAGAAAATGGCTGCTAAATACGACAATATGACATTGATCGATTGGTATGATTTAAGTAATGAACATGAAGAGTGGTTCTATGAAGATCGAGTTCATCCAAATCCTGATGGCATGTTGCAATATTGTACACTAGTTTCTCAAGCTATTTTGCAATAATGGCGTTGACTATTTCTTAGAAAAATAAACTAACCGAGAGGTCTCAAGCACAGATTCTTGTTTATCTTCAAGAATCGCAAGAGATCTCTCGGTTTTTTGTATCGCCTTTCCTAAGTGGAATGAGGATCTTTATCCAATCGTTGCAACAAGCGTTTCAAACAACAATGCACTGGAAGCGGCACCTGGATCGATATGTCCGATTGCCCGCTCGCCTAAATAAGAAGCACGGCCTTTTTTGGCGACTAGGTCTTTTGTATGTTCTTTGGCTTCCTCGATTTGTTCTTTAGTCAGACTGCCGTTTTTTAACGCTGCGGCAACAGGTTGCCAGACATCGACCATCGTTTTGTCTTCGAATTCTGCTTTGCCTCGAGCTTTGATCCCATTAAGCCCTTCTTCGATGATGCTTCCTAATTGTTCATACGAATCAATTGTTTCCAGTTCTTTTGTAGCTTTGGTCATGTTCATGAATGCTGAGCCATAAAGTGGACCTGAAGCACCACCAACTTTAGAAATCAATGCCATCGAGAGTACTTTGAATGTGTCTGTGATTGTTTTAGGCTGTTGTTTTGCAAATGCTTCTTGATAGGCTGCGACGCCGCGAGCCATATTGTTGCCGTGATCGCCGTCACCAATAGGGGTATCTAGATCACTTAAATAGCCTTTATTTTCCTCAATGGCTTTTGTAAATGCATTTAACCATTGTTGGGTCATCTCTGTTGTCATTTGCATTGAAAATTCCTCCTTTACCAAGCAATCGTTTCAACAGGTTCGTTGAGCGCATCCGTCGCATCGTTGTTACTGAAATCGATCATGGTCAATGATAGACCTTGCATATCGATAGAAGTCATATAGTTGCCGACTTTATGGAATGTGACAGAAATGTCTTTGTCTGCGAGCAATTTCTGTACATCGTTGGCAAAGACGAACTGTTCCATCAGCGGTGTACCGCCCATGCCGTTGATCAAGACACCAACTTTTTTCGGTGTTTGTTCATAATCAGCTAAAATTTTGTCCACCAATTCCTTGGCTAGCTCTTTCGATGGTTTCAATTTTTCCCGGCGATAACCAGGTTCTCCGTGGATCCCCACGCCATACTCGATTTCATCATCTGCTAATTCAAAACCAGGTTTACCCACTTCTGGAACGGTTGCTGCTTTTAAGGCAACACCAATGGTTTTGATGGTCGGAACTAATGCTTCACCTAATTCTTTTAATTCAGTTAATGAACGTCCTTGACGAGCAGCAGCACCCAAAATTTTATGAACGAGAATGGTTCCAGCCACGCCTCGTTTTCCAGCAGTATAGGTACTGTTCTCGACGGCAATATCATCATCTACGACGACGATTTCAGCAGTGATGTCTTCCATCTCAGCCATATCTTTGGCCATTTCAAAGTTTAGGATATCTCCCGTATAGTTTTTAACGATCAAAAGCACGCCTTGCCCTTGATCGGCTTCTTTGATCCCAGTCAGGATCTGATCTGGTGTTGGAGAAGTGAAGACGTCTCCTAAGACGGCGGCACTCAACATACCATCACCAACAAACCCAGCGTGTGCCGGTTCGTGTCCGCTGCCTCCGCCTGAGACTAAGCCAACTTGTTTGTGGGTGGCGTTTTTTGCTACGACTCGGGAGTCTTCGACTTGATGAATCAGTTGCGGATAGCTGGCAACCAGACCAGCTAGCATTTCTTCGACGATCGCTGAAGGATCATTGATTATTTTTTTCATTATTGATTCCATCCTTTCTCAGCTGCTTTTTGGGCTTCTGCTGTGATCTGGGATAGGTCATCACTGAATCCAGCGGTGATTGCTGCGGCAAAAGCACCTTCTACAAGCGGTGCATCAATCAAGTGATAGCGGGTTTGCTGTTCCGGTTCCAACATATCATAGGCTAGCTCTGCGTTTAGTACGGCACTACCCAAATCAGCAAAAACGAGAATCTGTTCGGCATCCGGAGACTGATTGACCGCTTCAACGATTTTTGTCGGATCAGACCCTAATTCGCCTTCAGCTGTTCCACCCAATGAAAAAAGAGTGACTGTTTCGCTGTCCGACATGTCTTCGATCATGGCTTTCAGTCCGTCTGTCAGTTGTTGACTGTGAGAAACAAGTAAAATACTTTTCTTCATTTCGATTCACCAACGCTTTCTTAAATAGATTCAGCGGCAGTAGACGAAACCGCCTTCACTAAAAGTATAACAAATTTCGCAAAACTTGCATGGATGACGATTGAGAGGGGGCAAAACAAACAACAAGCTAAATTTGTTTTTAACGATCAACAACAACTCGTGAAAGAGGAATTGAGCAACGGTAAGAAGATCAATCGATTAAATAGTTGTTTATAAATAGAAAATTACTCCTATGCATCTTTTCTTTTTGCCTAAATTTTATAGGGATTTAAAAAAAGTACTTGCATTTGAGTTTGTTACCGATTACAATCCAATTGTAATCATTATTTTGTTATTCAATGTACAAAAAAATGTATATTGGGAATGGAGGATTTCTATGAAAAAAATTGTTATTGGCGGTCAGATTGATAAAAATGAAGTGAAGGACTTGGTAGAAAAATTTAGTGAGGGGCAATTTGAAATTGACATTAAAAGTGACTTAGATGCGGCTATGGCAGTAAAGTCTGGGCAGGCAGATTATTATGTAGGTGCTTGTAATACTGGTGGAGGCGGGGCATTAGCAATGGCTTTAGCACTATTAGGAAGAGAAAATTGTGTAACTGTTTCAATGCCGGGAAATGTAATGCCTGAAGCAGAAATCCGTGAGAATGTACAATCAGGTAAAACTGCCTTTGGCTTTACAGCTCAGCATAAAGAAACGGTTATACCGATCATCATGGATGAGTTGAAAAAAACTATAATCTAGCGGAGGAAAGAAGATGGATTCATCAAAAATTATTGAGTTAGTTGCAATCGCGTTGTTAGGTGGAATATGTGCAGTGTTGGCAAATAAAGGTATCGCAGTATTTAACGATGGATTACGACCAATTGTTCCTGAATTTTTAGAAGGAAAGATTGGGAAAAAAGAAATTGCTGCTACGAGCTTTGCATTGAGTTTTGGTCTAGTTATTGGTTTTGGTATTCCAGTATCCATCGGGGCATCTATTTTACTGGTTCATAGTGTTTTATTAATGACGGATATCATCGGATCCTGGGCGCCAGAAGGCAAGTCTGGTATCATCATTTCGGCAATTATAGGCGCTATGTATGGAATTGGTCTTGTTCTAGGATTGCAGGCGGTAGTTGATTTATTTGCAATGATGCCCGTGAATTTCATGGATTCTTTGTCTATGGTAGGGACACCAGTTGTTATTTCTTTTAGCATTTTTCCAGCTGTCGCAATTGCTAGTCAGCATGGATTTAAAAAAGGAGCTATTTCTTTTGCAGCCACATTATTAACTTTATTTGCAGTGAAGCGCTTTGGTACGTTTGATTTAGGTAATGGAACTTCCTTAACACTGAGTGCGGAGGGAATGTCATTACTGGTTGGTATGATTTTCATGATTGTGTACGCCATTCAGGTCAAAAGTGATGGAAGCAACTCAAATGAAAGTCTTGTCAGTGTTTTTTTAGAACGTGTTAACCGTATTAAAAAAAATTGGGCATGGTTAGCAGTGACCGGTGGCTTAGTCTCAGCAGCAACTAGTTTAATGATTATTGCCGGAGATCCAATTTCTTTAAATTTACTTTCGGAAGGAAAATTTAGTGAGGCTGGATTAGCTGCCTTCGCTCGAGGCATTGGATTTATTCCGTTGGTGTTTTCAACTGCAATCGTAACGGGAGTTTATAGTCCAGCTGGTACGACCTTTGTATTTGTAGCTGGTATTTTATTGCATGATAATCCAATAATGGCTTTTATCGTAGGTTCAGCTTTAATGTTTATTGAAGTACAATTGTTGAGTTTGATGGCAAAAGCCCTGGATAAGTTTCCGGGTATTCGTGAAATGGGTGAGCATATTCGAACGGCAATGAATAAGGTTTTAGAAGTAGCACTACTGATTGGGGGCGCTATGGCATCTGAACAAATTGCGCCGGGAATCGGTTATTTCTGGGTCATTGGTTTAATGTTATTGAATAGAAAAGCGAAGAAACCAGTGGTTGAATTGGCTGTTGGTCCAATTGCGGCAATTAGTTTAGGTGTAATTGTAAACATCCTTTATCTGGTTGGATTATTTGCACCAGTTGTAGCGAACTAGGAGGTAGCTGTACATGATTCTTGAAGGTATCACATATATGCATGAACACACAACGATTGATTTATCTCGATTAAAAAAGAGTGATGATACAAATTTAAATTGCTTTGATGAAACTGTTTCAGAATACAAAAATTTGTACGATAAAGGTGTTCGAAATATCGTTGATGTAACGAATCTTGATATGCGAAGAAATCCTTTATATGTTCAAAAAGTGGCTGAACAAACTGGAATAAATATTATTCAGGCAACAGGTTTTTATCAGGATAAATTTTTACCTAGCTTTGTGACAGAAGCATCGATTGATCAATTGTCCTCATTAATGATCAAAGAAATCGAAGAAGGAATTGCGGAAACAACGATCAAAGCAGGGATTATAGGGGAAATCGGTACGAGCAAGGACAGGATGACAGATCGAGAACGAAAAATATTTACCGCTGCTGTCATTGCCCAACAACAGACTAAGATCCCGATTACGACACATACAACATTAGGCACATACGGGCATGAGCAGGTAGCTTTTTTCAAGGAACAACAGGCGGATTTGTCAAAAATAGTTATCGGCCATGTTGATCTAAGTGGCAGCACAGACTATATTCTAAAAATGCTAGACGAAGGTGTTTATGTTGAATTTGATACGATCGGAAAAGAAAACTATCAGCCAGATTTATTAAGAATTGAAATGCTGAAAGAAATAGAGAAACGTGGCTATCAAGATAAAGTCTTCCTTTCAATGGATATCACGCGTAAATCAAATCTGTCTTATCAAGGTGGTATAGGGTATTCTTATCTTTTGGATACCTTTGTTCCGATGGCTTTAGAAAATGGTGTTTCTCAGACATTTATTGACCGAATGCTACGAATAAATCCCAAAAAATTTATGGATGATTAGGAGATATTGATCATGAAAGCTTATCCTTTAACCAGTCTAACGGTGACAGAAGCACAACAATTACAATTTAAGCTTGTTGATGCCATTACACGAATTGTACCTGGGGATGAACTATTAACAAGAGGGGATCTTGGTGTAGTAAAAGGACTAAATCAACCAAAAACTACCTACCAGATTGAGCAAGTATTGGCTAATTTTTTTGAATCAGAACAAGCTATGCTCGTTCGCGGATCTGGTACAAATGCTATTCGACTAGCCCTCCATGCTGCAGTAGGAACTGGTAAAACGTTGTTAGTGCATGATGCCCCCATTTATCCTACTACGAAAGTTTCAATTGAGATGTTGGGAATCCAGACAATTCATGCTGACTTTAATGATCAGACGAGTGTGACACAGGCCTTAAATGAAAGGCAAGTTGATGGAGTTCTAATCCAAGTCACGAGGCAAAAAATTTCAGATTCATATGACTTAGCACAACTGATTGCCACTATTCGTAGGGTGAATCCACTAATTCCAATTATTACAGATGATAATTATGCGGCTTTAAAGACAAAAGCTATAGGTTCTCAATTAGGTGGCACCTTAGCCTGTTTTTCAACATTTAAATTGCTTGGTCCGGAAGGTATTGGATGCATTGTTGGTGAGAAAGAATACATTAGTAAATTACGAGAAGAAAATTATTCTGGTGGTGGACAGGTACAAGGGCATGAGGCATTGGATGTAGTTAAAGGAATGATTTATGCACCAGTAGCTTTAGCAATCTCCGCTGAGGTAAGTGAAGCAGTTTGTAGAAGAATCAACGAAGGCGAAATCGCAGAATTTAAAAAAGCCTATATTGTCAATGCGCAATCTAAAGTTGTTGTAGTAAAATTAAAGGAACCAATAGCACAGGCGATTATTACAGAAGCAACCAAGTTAGGGGCTTTGCCTCATCCAGTCGGTGCAGAGTCACAATACGAGTTTGCACCTTTAGTTTATCGCGTTTCGGGTACCTTCAAGCAATCTGATCCAGAAGCTGAGACAACAATGATCCGAATAAACCCGAATCGATCTGGCACGGATACCATTATGCGTATCTTGCAAGCATCTGTAAAACGAGCCTCAAGATAAGGAGAAATCATGGGGGAAGAGTTTTTAAAGAAAAAAGGAATTGTCATTAACTTTCTAGCATCCGATCTTTTACAATTAAAAAAAGGGGATCGTGTACCTAGTGTTAGCGAATATCAGACTCGCTTCGATGTTGCGAGAGGGACGATCCAAAATGCGCTAACCTTTCTAAAAGAGATAAAGGCAGTTCAATTAAAAAGTCATGGGCATTTAGGAACCTTTATTGAAGCCATTGATTATGGAGTATTACAAGAATACGCTTTATCGGATACGATTTTAGGAACAATGACGTTACCCTATTCACGATTGTATGAAGGGCTAGCAACAGGAATTTACGAAGTCTTTAAAGAGAATAATATCAAACTTAATATGGCATACATTCGAGGTTCCAAAGAAAGAATCCGCTCAATTACAAATAAAACGTATCGTTTTGCAGTTGTTTCAGCATTTGCTGCTCAACGAGCAATTAAACAAGGAGAGCCTTTAGAAATAGTTGTTAATTTTGGGACACAGACATATTTAAGCGAGCACGTCTTGTTATTTAAAGAAGAGGGACAAACTGTTCTTACATCAGGTATGAGAATTGCCATCGACTACAGCTCATTAGATCAACAGGCACTAACAAAGGAAATAATTGGTGACTTACCTGTAGAATTTATTGAGATGCAAGGACATCAAATCATCTCTGCGCTTAAGGATGATCACATTGATGCTGGGATATGGAACTTTGATGAAATTAGGGATAAAAATCAGCAAGGGTTACAGTATGTGTCCTTAAAAGAAAATCAGTTAGAAAAAGCGATGGGGACTTCGGTAATCATTACGCATATTGAAGATGTTTCAATGAAAGCCTTCCTACAAAAAAGCATCAATAAAGAGAAAGTACTGCAAATTCAACAAGCAGTTTGCCAAGGACAATTAATTCCGCAATATTAGTAAGGGGGCTTATTCATGATAAGAGATAAATTAACTGTTTTATTAGATTCGGGGATTGTTGATCAGGAAACGTACGATTATGTATTTAACGTTTTATCCTATTTATTAGAAAAAGAAATTGTTGAAGAAGAGCAACAAGCTGATGTTTTTTTGACCCACTTAGCGATGGCAGATATGCGAAGAAAAAATAATGAAACTGTCAACAGCTTAGAGTCTTTCATCCAAGCAGAGATTGAAGGTGATCCGCATTATCTTCATTCTAGAGAATTGTGGCAAGACTTACAAAAAATGACAAGTGAACAGTCATTCGCGGATGCGGAGTTAGATTATTTTTATCTGCATATCATTAATATGTTAAGGGAGGAGTAATATGTTCTTAGATGTAACGATGCGCAAAAATCCGCAGTTAGTAGAAGCCGGATTAAGATTGCATCAAACAGGACAAATTCTTCCAGATACGTATGTGCTAGATCTTGATGCTATCGAAAACAATACTCGGCTTTTAGTGGAAAGCGCTACAAAAAATCAAATCGAACTGTTCTTTATGACAAAACAGTTTGGGCGAAACCCTTATGTCGCACAGAAAATTCATGAGGCAGGTATTAAAAAAGTTGTGGTGGTGGATTACAAGGAAGCTTTAGTGATGATGAAACAAGGCTTGCCTTTAGGGAATGTCGGTCATCTTGTGCAAATTCCCAAACACTTGCTAAAGAAAATTATGGATTATGGTACAGACTATATCACTGTTTTTTCAACTGAAATGATCAATAATATCGCGACTGTTGCCAGGGAGTTAGGAATCCAGCAAAAAATACTACTCAAAGTGATTGAACCAGGCGACGAAATTTATGAGGGACAATTTGGAGGATTTCATCTAAATGAATTAACGAAGGTCATTGAAATAGTAAAACAGGAAGGAATTATCGTTGGGGGGATTACTTCCTTTCCTTGTTTTCTTTTTGATGGCGTTTCTGAGTTACAACCAACGCACAATGTTGAAACAATTAAGAAAGCAATAACCATTCTTAAACAGGCTGGTTTTGCAATAAAAGAAGTAAATATGCCTTCTGCTACTTGTAGTCGAACAATTCCTTTTATCCATGAGTTAGGAGGGACACAAGGGGAACCGGGGCATGCTTTAACAGGGACGACCCCCTTACATGCTCAACTAGAATTGCCAGAAAAACCAGCAATATTGTATGTCAGCGAGATTTCTCATAACTTAGATGGTCACGGTTATTTTTATGGGGGCGGTTATTATCGGCGAGGGCATTTAGAAAGCGTAATGATTTCTACTGACGACCAGAAGCTAGCAAAAGATGAAGTTATACCTTTTGGTAATGATAGTATTGATTATTATCTTTCAACTAAACTCACACATGAAGTTGGTGCAACAGTACTTGCGGCATTTCGCACTCAAATATTTGTTACTAGAAGTGATGTTGCTGTAGTGTCAGGGATTCAAACTGGACAACCTAGAATTGAAGGAATATATGACAGTCTTGGAAAACAAATTAGAAGGTGAGAATATGGGGAGATTTGTCGTTATTGTATTAGATAGTTTTGGTGTTGGTGCTATGAATGATGTACAGGAGGTACGGCCACGTGATATTGGCAGTACGACAGCTGGACATATTATTCGAGACATACCGAATATTCAAATACCAACCTTGGAAAAATTAGGCTTAATGAATGCTTTAGGGGAGGAAATTGGACGTCATCATTTTTCTAAAACAGCAAATTATGGAACGAGTAATTTGGCTCACTATGGTGCGGATTCTTTTTTAGGACATCAGGAAATTATGGGAACGACACCAAAAATCCCTTTGATTCAGCCATTCAACCAAAAGATTGATGTAGTGGAAGAGAATTTAGTGAAACAAGGGTATCAAGTGCGGCGAGTTGGTGAGAAAGGGACTCAAATCTTAGTGGTCAACGAGGTGGCAACAGTCGGCGATAACTTGGAAACTGATTATGGACAAGTCTATAATGTATCGGCTTGTCTGGATTTAGTTGATTTTACTAACTTAAAAAAAATAGGACAAGCGGTTAGAGACGTTGTTCAAGTCTCTCGTGTGATCACTTTTGGTGGAGAACAGATTGTTTTAGATGACTTATTATCAGCCAAAAAAGTGAAAAATGATGAGATTGCTGGAGTGGATGCTCCTGAATCAGGTGTTTACAATCATGGCTATCAAGTCGTTCACTTGGGGTATGGGATTGACAAAAATGTCCAAACACCGACCATCTTGGATAAAGCAGGAATCACGGTATCTTTCCTAGGAAAAATTGCTGATATTATTCAAACGGAAAGTCATCGACTATTTCCCGGGGTTGATTCTGAAGGATTGTTTGATAATTTGATGAGTGAAGTAAAAACAATTGATCACGGATTTATTGCTTTGAATATTCAAGAAACCGATTTAGCGGGGCATGCGGAGGATACTGAGAAGTATGCAGATCGTTTGGAAGTAAGTGATCGTAGAATTGGCGAATTGTTACTTGAGATGCGAGAAGGAGATCTATTGATTGTGATGGCTGATCATGGCAATGACCCAACGATTGGACACAGCAATCATACTCGTGAGCGCGTCCCGCTATTAATTTATAGCCCGGGGGTGCAAGGGAAAAAAATTGGTGAGCGGCTGACCTTAGCGGATGTAGGAGCAACGGTTGCTGACTATTTTAAGGTGGCAGCACCACAAAATGGTGACTCCTTTTTAAAAGAAATTTTTGATTGATAAAAAAGACTTGGGTGCTTGTTTTCATAAAAAGCTATGCCAAGTCTTTTTTAGGAAGGAGGTATAAGGATGCATGAAAGGGTACAAAAGTATGCGCTAAAAACTAGTTTGGGCATGTTAAATCCAAGTGGTTCAGTAGTAACTGTTTATCCCAATGCGATCAAGCAGATCAATACACTCAATGACTATTATCTAGGAGTGAAGCAAGTATCATTTATGTTGACTGACTTTTTAACGTTTTTATCAAGCAACGGATTTCATCAACACACATTAGACAAAGCAAGTTTTAGCGGCAGAGGGATTGATCTTGATTTGAAGAACCCCATTACTGGTCGCTTTATGTCAGGATCATCTAGTGGCACAGCATTGAATGTTTTTCTAGGAATCAACGATGTTGGATTGGGCACTGATGGGGGCGGATCCGTTCTAGCTCCTGCGTCTGCCTTAAATTTGGTAGGATTTATCCATCCTGATCTTGGAAATCAATTTGTTGATCTATCTGTAAATAGAAAAACATCAACGGATAATATTTCATTTACACCCTCGCTAGGGTTTATTAGTAAAAAGCTCTCACTGATTGAACAGCTTTGTCACCTTTGCTTACCCCAAATGTTTAAGCAGACACCTAAAAGAAGGGTAGTGGTCGATAATAGAATTGACGTGAAGATGCGCCAAGAACTTTCTAATATTTCTACCATCGAATGCATGTACAAAACCTTTGAAGATGCAACGACCTTTTCTCGAGAAACATTGATTCAACAGTTACAGGCAATGCTCATTGATTTCGATGTGATTGTTGTCAAAGAAGGACCCATTGACTTGTTTGGCATCGGGGATACTGTTTTCGGTCATTTTGATGAACGGACAATGGGAATACAACAGCAAGCAGGAAAAGGGTACATTCGGGTTGTGAATATGTGTCAAGCAGTAGGGTTAGTTGTTCCAAGCAGTGAATTAGCGACTAGCTATCTATTGATTTGTAAAAAAGAGAATAATCTTGAGCCTCTATTTACCTTAGCCAAAGCACTCCTATGCAAAATGGATCCCTTGATTGAGACCTATTTTGCTGATAGTCAAAAGTATTTTGAACATGGATATCAAAGTTGAAGAACTGAAATTGCTAGTCGCCTTTTCTACTAAGGAAAGACAGAAAGTTAATAAAGATTTTATGAGCGGAAACAACAAAAATCCGAACAACCGTTGATAAGTATCTTAATCAGGAGAAGGGATCATCGTTGTTCGGATTTATTTTATTGAAAGGATCAAGCCGTAGCGTTTTGCTCTAGCCGGCGGGTGATCTGTGTTGCAAGGGCAGATAGCCCCCACTGCAATAAGCAGTTGATCGCCATCAATCCAACAAAGATTGGCAAGGTGATGCTAGTCAAAAAGCCTACTTCTAAAATGTGATGGAAGAGCATTGCGGCGATGTATGTTCCGCTAATCGTGGTTACGATCAAAAATAAGCGCAATGGATTTAGCGGCAAACAGCTGCGGATCACAGCTAAACAACTGATGCCGATCAGCAGATAATAGAACAATGTAGTTGCGGTCATTGGTTCCCAGCCATAGTCAGTTTGCAGGAACTGTACAGCGAAATAATTCAGAAGCACCAAGAGTGCGCTCGGCAACGCTCGCAGCAATGCGGTAGGCAAGTAACGGCCGGTGATTCGCTTTTTGTCTTCTTCAAAGGAAAGGAAGAAGGAAGGATATCCTTCAATTGCTAGGTCCAATAATGTGATTTGGATCGGAATAAAAGGAAATGCCGTAGAAGTGGCAACACATAGTAAGGACAATAGGAAACTGTAGATCGTTTTGATAAAAAAGATCCCAGATACTTTCGTCACATTATTAACGACACGGCGACCTTCAAAGAGTGCTGCTGGCAGTGTCGTAAAATCGGAATCTAATAAAACCAGATTCGCGATTTGACGAGCCGCACTGTCCCCAGCAGCCATAGCGATACTGACATCGGCTTCACGCAGTGCCAACACGTCATTGACGCCGTCTCCAGTCATGGCGACCGTATTGCCTAGTGCCTTCAACTCAGAAACTAGCAGTTTCTTTTGCTGAGGCGTCACTCGCCCAAAAACGGTATAGGTTTGGGCAGCTTGACGAACGTCTGCTTCTTCAGTTAGTTGGGAAAGATCGATATAGTTCTCTGAATTAGGCAATCCGGCGCGTTTGGCGATGGCTGCAACAGTGATCGGATTGTCACCCGAGATCACTTTCAAGTCCACTCCTTCTGCAGACAGGTAGGCCAATGTGCTTTCTGCATTTTCCCGAATCACATCAGCAAGAACAAGAACTGCCAGCGGGGCAGCCTTTGCTGGATCAAAGGGCTGATTGGCGTCGTTATAATGAGGATCAAGAGTCAAGACGAGGACTCTTAAACCAGCCGATTGCGCTTCTTGAATTTGCGGCAGCTGTTGGTTGGCGATCGTCTTTTCAGGTGCTCCTAGATAGACTGCCCCTAATTCGTGAAATGCGATAGCACCCCATTTTCGATCAGAAGAAAACGGCATCGCTGCAAAGGACTGGTAATGATCAGATCCGGTGATGGTTTGGCGCAACGCTTGCATCGTCACATTGTTGTCGGTACTGGCAGCCAAATAACTACCTAAGATTGCCGTTATATCTTGGGTGTCATCGATTGGCTGGATCGATTCGACGGATAATCGACCTTCCGTTAATGTGCCGGTTTTGTCTAAACAGAGGGTATCGACATGGGCCAGTGTCTCGATCGCGTACATATCTTGGACTAAGATCCTTTTTTTGGTTAGTTTGATGACACCCGTGGTCAAAGCAATGCTGATCAATAGGACGAGTCCTTTAGGCAGCATTCCCAATAAAGCAGCAGACGAAACGATCACTGCTTCTTTTAAGTCACTACCACGAAATAAATAAGCTTGTAGAAATAGGATCACCCCTAATGGAACAATCACTAGACTGGTGAATTTTGTGACTTTGCGAATCGAAGAAACTAGCTCTGAACGCAGCGGTTTATGTGTTTTGGCTTCATTGCTTAATTTTGCCGCATAATTCTCTGCTCCTACGCGGATCACTTTTGCAGTGACCTCTCCACTGGCGACAAAACTGCCAGATAAGAGAGTCGCGTCGTTTTCTTTGACGACGAGATCGGCTTCGCCTGTCAGCATCGACTCATTGACATCGGCTTGTCCAGATAAAACCACCATGTCGGCTGGAATCTGTTCTCCTGCACCAATGACAACAAGATCATCAAGGACCAGGGATTTGGCATCCACCGACTGTGTAACGCCATCTCGTATCACACGTATTTCTTGTTGGGCGATGATCGAGAGTTTTTTGACTAGATTTCGAGCATGGATCTCTTGACTGATCCCTACAGTGATATTGATCAAAATGATTACCAGATAAAATAAATTGGAATAGGCGCCAACTGCCAGAAGACAGACACCAATCAACAAGTTCAGCAAATTGAACAATGTGAGGATATTGTCCTTAAAAATTGCTGTCGTAGACTTCGATGTTTTTGTTTCATAATCGTTGTGTTGGTCTTGTTCGGTTCGTTGTGTGACTTCTTCTGAGGTAAGTCCCGTATCTATTTGCTTCATATAATTCTCCATTTCTATCAGATTCCTTGTTTAGTCTAGCATGCCAAGAAGTCATTGCAAGAAATGATGAAAAAATAATTGAAATCTTAAAAAACAGTAGCGGTTTGTTCGAAAGAAGGGGCTTTTCATTGACTTGTTCCCAGAAACTTGATATAGTCATAATGCTCAAATAGTAATGATTTCGATTTGTTGTTTTTGAATCGAAAATGGAGGACTCTGCTAGCTGATTTCTTTTCTTTTTAGAATGATGGATAGAAAAAACAAAGGAGAAAATAATGGCCAAAAAATCAAAACAAGCAAAAGCAAAAAAACAAGCCGCAATGATCGAGCAATACGCAGAGATCCGTTACCAATTGAAACAAGCAAAAGATTACCAAGCTTTAGCAAAATTGCCTAAAGATTCTAATCCGAATCGCTTGAAGAATCGGGATATGACTGATGGTCGTCCACGGGGCTATATGCGTAAATTTGGTCTTTCACGGATCACTTTTCGACAATTGGCACATGAAGGCAAATTGCCAGGTGTAAAAAAAGCTAGTTGGTAAACATTTAATAGGTGTAACAAAAATAATACAATCAAACAATCTCCCTTCTAGATAGCTCAGAAATGCGCTGTATGGAGGGGTATTCAAGGAAAACTATCTGAATGCTGAGGCAGCTGATCTCCTAAAAAGACTGGGAGATAGACGCCGAGCGTTTAGGTAGTTTTTTGTTTGAATTTTTTGAGGGCAGCGATTCGACTAATCGGAAGTGGTCTCGTATAATAGAAAAAGCAAAGACGAAGGTCTGATGAACACATGTTGGATAGGAGTATATCATGTCTTTAAAAGAGAAAATCATCGCAGAAAGCAAGCGTTTAGGTATTGATAAAATCGGCTTTGCTTCTGCTGAACCGTTTTATGAATTAGAGTCCTCGTTGAGGGAGCAGCGCGCGAAAGGCCATACATCTGGTTTCGAACATCAAGTGATCGAAGAGCGGATATATCCAGAAAGAACCTTTGAAAATCCGCAAACAATCATTGCGATCGCTCTGGCATATCCGACAAAAATCAAAGAGAAAGTGCCGCGAGATGAGAAACGGGGGATGTTTGCCCGCGCCTCTTGGGGGATCGATTACCATGATATTTTACGTGATCGCTTAGAAAAATTGATCCAGTTTATCAAAGCGCAAGCAGAGAATCTGGAAGAAGCAGAAAGCTGGCGGTTTGCCCCGCAAGTGGATACCGGTGAGCTGGTGGATGTGGCAGTTGCACAGCGTGCTGGTTTGGGGTTTATTGGCCGCAATGGCTTATTGATCACGGAAGAATTTGGTTCTTTTGTTTATTTAGGCGAGATCGTCACCAATATTTCCTTCGAAACAGATGAAGCGGTACCCTTTGGCTGTGGGGATTGTATGCGCTGTGTTACTGCCTGTCCTACAAAAGCGCTCTTAGGGGATGGGCGAATGAACGCACAGCGCTGCCTTTCCTATCAGACACAAACAAAAGGCATGATGCCTGAGGAATATCGTAAAAAGATGCATAATGTCATCTATGGCTGTGATATTTGTCAGTTGGTCTGTCCCTACAATCGAGGCAAGGATTTCCATTTTCATCAGGAAATGGAACCGGAAGTAGAAACCGTTTATCCTAAGTTGCAGCCAATGCTTTCTTTATCAAATAAAGCTTTTAAGAATCAGTTTGGGCATTTATCTGGTTCTTGGCGCGGGAAGAAACCATTGCAGCGTAATGCGATCATTGCCTTAGCAAATCTGGGAGATCGCACCGCATTGCCAGCCATCTGGCGGTGTGCGACAGAAGACGTCCGACCTGTCATCCGTGGAACAGCCTATTGGGCCATTGGACAATTAGGCATCAAAGAACCCGAACAATGGCTAGAACGCTTACAGCAATGCGAAGAACTAGAACCAGAAGAAGAAGCACGCGTTGAACTACAAGCGGCGATCGAACGCTTAAAAACGATCGTGGCATCCTCCGGTGCAGATCGGAAAAACAAGTCAGTTGATTGATTGCGTGCTAGGCGGAACTCCATAAGCACGTGAGCAATCGTACAAAAAATTAAAGCACGCGATTTTTTATAATAAAGAGCCGAGCAATGTTTAGAATACGTCAACTATGCCGCAAATGCGACATGACCTGAAAAGTCTGGAAGTATTCCGACATTGCTCGGCTATTGGTCGAATGGATGCTATTTTTAGGGGAAGATTTTTCACAGTAGTCTATTTTTTCAGCTTAATCCAGCACATCATCGCTTTCAACGATTTCTTCTGAGTCTAATTCAAAGTCTGGTGCTGGATGGACACGTTCCGGTAATTCCATCTCTAGTTCAGCTGTTTGTTGGTATTCGTTGTCGCTATCAGCAACGTCAATCAATATATCCGTTGGCAGTTCTTGATCGATTCGATAGCCTTGTGCATGGCGCGCATCGAGTAGTTCTAAGAGGTGCTGCCATTCATCTTTGGCAATCACCACGACATCGATTCCTTCTTGATTTTGAATTTCGACAACAGAAGATAGATCAGGCCCAACAGTCTGAATGATTTCTTCTAATTACCATTTTACGTTTTCTAATGAAATTTTTTGTGCCATTTGGATACCCCTTTCTTGTCAATTGACTCTCATTTCATTGTAGCGGGAATTTGGTTGATTGCAAAATAGTATGATCGCAGGTCTATGAAAGGGGTTAAAAAAATGAGAAGAAGAATTGAAGTCTTTTGTGAACAAAGGTAATATGGTATTAAAAGAAATGAGGGAGTAAAGATGAAAGAAAAACAAACGTTTCATGTTAACGGTTACTTAGCACTGATCGTCTTGATCGCCTTAATGATCGGCGGCGGCTATCTCTTTTATGATGGGATTGTCCGCAATGCGGTTTGGGAGTTAGTCATCAGTGTCGTGTTGTGGATCATCGCTATCTTGTTCATTAGTTCATTGACGATTGTGCAGCCGAATCAAGCGAAAGCGATTCTTTTCTTTGGTCAATATTTAGGTACCATTAAAGACAATGGACTCTTTGTGACTGTGCCGCTAACACAGAAAATCAATGTATCATTGAAAGTCCGTAACTTCAATAGCTCTTTATTGAAGGTCAATGATTCTGATGGCAATCCGATCGAAATCTCAGCAGTCGTCGTCTTTCGAGTCGTAGATACGGCCAAAGCATTGTTCGATGTCGATTACTACCAAGATTTTGTTGAGATCCAAAGTGAAACAGCGATTCGCCATATCGCTACCCAGTATCCTTATGACACTTTTAATGATGATGATTTGACTTTGCGAGGCAATACCAATGAAGTTTCTGAAGAACTGGCACAAGAACTGCAAGAGCGTTTAGCGGTAGCCGGTGTCGAGGTGATCGAGACGCGGTTGAATCACTTGGCGTATGCCACTGAGATCGCTAGTGCCATGTTGCAGCGTCAGCAAGCCAAAGCAATTTTATCGGCACGACAAATCATTGTTGAAGGAGCGGTCTCCATGACACAAATGGCCTTGGAACAGATCGAAGATGGCCAGGATATTAACTTTACTGACGATCGAAAAGTCCAATTGATCAACAATTTACTCGTATCGATCATTACTGACAAAGGCACTCAACCTGTGATCAATACAGGCGATGTGAAAGAAAAGGCGGTGTAATCAAATGAAAAAACTTTACATCAAGCAAAAAGTCTTCAGTATCGGTGAAAAATTTACTGTCATGGATGAGCAGCAAAAGCCGCGCTATTTTGTCGAAGGGAGTTTCATGAAGATTCCTAAAAGCTTTGCGATTTATGATGAACGACAACAGCAAATCGGTGAAGTCACAAAGAAAGTGTTTAGTCTATTGCCCAAGTTTTTTGTTGAGGTACATGGAGAAGAAGCAATTGTTCTAGAAAAAGAATTCACGCTTTTCAAAGCGCGTTATTCCATCCATGCCCAAGGAATTGAAATTCAGGGGAATTGGTGGGACATGGACTTTGTCGTCAATCGACAGGGACGTCAAATTGCTGAGATTCATAAACGATGGATCTCATGGGGGGATACCTATGAAGTAACGGTTTATGAGGAAGATCTGGAGGACTTGATTATTTGTCTCGTCATTGCCATCGATCGCGTAAAAGCCGATGATGGTGCAGCTGCGAGTTCTGCCAGTACTTAAACAGAAAATGAAAGCAACGATGGAAAAGGAGACGAAAAGATGTACGGATCGATAGAAGCAGGCGGTACAAAATTTGTTTGTGCGATTGGTGATGAAGAAATGACCATTAAAGAACGGGTCAGTTTTCCCACCACCACACCAGAAGAAACAATGGCATTAGTGATCGATTTTTTCAAAAAGTATGAAGACCAGTTAGTGGGGATCGGTATTGGTTCCTTTGGCCCAATCGATATCCATCGAGATTCCGCAACGTATGGCTACATTACCTCCACACCCAAATTAGCTTGGCAGAATTTTGATTTTGTAGGTACGATGAAACAAGCCTTTCCCATCCCCATTGCTTGGACCACAGATGTCAATGCTGCAGCTTATGGGGAATATGTTTTCGGTAAAGGAAAAGGACTATCCAGTGTAGTTTATTATACGATCGGCACCGGTGTTGGCGGCGGTGCATTACAAGATGGCCGCTTTGTTGAGGGATTCAGCCATCCGGAGATGGGACATATGCTGGTAGTGCCTCATCCTGATGATTCATTCGAAGGCAGCTGTCCATTTCATGGCAACTGTCTCGAAGGGATGGCCGCAGGTCCAGCGATTGAAAAACGCTTAGGAAAGAAAGGACAGGAACTGTCTGAAGATGAGCCTTTCTGGAGCATCGAAGCTGAATATATCGCGCAATGCGCCTACAACACTACATTGATGCTTTCACCGGATGTCATTATTTTTGGTGGTGGCGTAATGAAGCAGCGTCACATGGTGGAAAAGGTTCATCAAGCTTTTGAACGATTGGTCAACGGCTATGTCAAAACACCAGCAGTTGCAGACTACATCGTGACACCTGAATTAGAAGACAATGCAGGAACATTAGGCTGTCTGGCACTAGCACGAGAAGCTGTGTTACATTCCTGATACATGTGATCACACCAAAACATTGGTGTGATTTTTTTGTGATTGAAGGGATTATTTGGCAGGTAAGAGCAGAATGCGTATACTTAAGCAGAGGTGGAAAGAGATGAAAATTGCAGTTCGTAAAAGAAAAATCGGGAATATCCCAGTATTGGAAGTCGTTCCAGAACATTTGATCTATGAACCGTTGCCGTTGATCATTTATTATCATGGTTGGCAAACGAGTAAAGAATTGGTACTGACGCAAGGTCGAAAACTAGCACGGGAAAACTTTCGTGTGATTTTACCTGATGCCGCCAATCATGGCGAACGAAAGACCCAACTATCCGAGATTCCTTCATTGATTTTCTGGCAAAGCATTCATACCAACTTATTTGAGTTTTTTTATTTGGTGGATTTCTTTGAAAATCTAGGCTTGGTAAATAGGCAAATCGCTGTAGGAGGCGTTTCAATGGGAGGGATGACGACTTGCGGCTTGCTATGTCAACATCCGGAGATCACCGCTGCTGCGTGTGTGATGGGCTCGCCATCGATGATCGGTTACCGTGAACGGATCCAGAAACATGCGGGTGCTGCAGGTTTCTTTGTCCCAGATGACTATCAGTTGCTACTGGGATGGATCGAAGCTTATGATCTCCAGACGCAACCAGAAAAACTAGCTGGACGTCCATTGTTGTTCTGGCATGGGACGGAAGATGAGAAAATCCCTTACGCCGATGTAGAAACCTTTGTGCAAGGGAATCCAGAAGCGAATCTGACATTTATCTCTCGCGAAGAACGACATTTAGTTCGTGGAGAGACCATGGATCAGGTAACGGCCTTTTTTGTTGAACAATTAGGAAAAAGCACTGATTCACTCTGACAACAAAAAACGACAGGTATCTAGGTAAGCAAAGGGATTGTGTGGTTATGTACAAGCATAAAATTCGTGTTCTTCATTTTTCTTTTTTATACTGTAGGGTGGAAAAAAGGAGGAATGACTGTGAACTATCGCGTTTTATTATTTTATAAATACACGACCATCGAAGATCCAGAAAGTTTTGCGAAAGAGCATTTAGCTTTTGGGAAAGAGATCGGTATCAAAGGTCGAATTCTTGTTGCGAAAGAAGGAATCAACGGAACGCTTTCTGGAACGATTGAAGCAACGGATGCCTATATGGAAAAAATGGAAGCGGACCCCCGTTTCAAAGGAATCTACTACAAAATCGATGAGGTGGAAGAACACGCCTTTAAAAAATTGTTTGTTCGACCGCGAAAAGAATTGGTGTCATTGAACTTAGAAGATGATATCGATCCTTTAGAACTAACCGGAAAGTATCTAGAACCGAAAGATTTCAAAGAAGCGTTGTTGGATGAAAATACCGTAGTGATCGATGCGCGGAATGATTATGAATACGATCTTGGTCATTTTCGAGGTGCGGTCCGTCCCGATATCCGCAGTTTCCGTGAATTGCCTCAATGGATCATTGAGAACAAAGAGAAATTCATGGATAAAAAAGTGGTCACTTACTGCACAGGTGGGATTCGCTGCGAGAAATTCTCGGGCTGGTTGTTGCGAGAAGGATTCCAAGACGTAGCACAACTTCACGGGGGAATTTTTGCTTATGGCAATGATCCAGAAGTTCAAGGAGAGTTGTGGGACGGTAAGATGTATGTCTTTGATGAACGTATCAGTGTTGAGATCAATCATGTCGACAAGACCGTGATCGGTCGCGATTGGTTCGATGGCACACCATGTGAGCGTTACGTCAATTGTGCAAATCCAGAGTGCAATCGTCAGTTCCTCACTTCGGAAGAGAATCAAGCGGCACACTTAGGCGGCTGCTGCTATGAATGTGCCGCCAATGAAAACAATCGTTACGTCATTGAGCACAATATCTCTCAAGAAGAACAAGCAGCAGTTTTAGCACAACTAGCGTCTGAAGTGACGGTTTAAAAAGATCCTGAAAAGGATCTTTTTTTGTTCTTTAATTATCTGAAAAATCAAACGATTCCAATTGATTTTTTTAACAAATTTCACTTTAAAAAAGGCAAGCTCCTCGCATATTTGTTTGATTTGGAGTAAACTATACCTAATTGTCAGATAGGAAAGAGGAATAGAGATGAAAATTGTTATTGCTGGTGCTGGTGCCATGGGCAGCCGATTTGCCATTAAATTAAAAAGAGGCGGCAACGATGTAACGTTGATCGATGGTTGGCCAGCGCATATCGAAGCGATCCGTACCAATGGACTACAAGCAAATTTGGATGGAGAAGAAATCACAGAATCTTTCCCCATTTATCCACAGTCCGAAGTAACGGCGGATACGCCAGCGGATCTGATCATTGTTTTTACAAAAGCGATGCAATTAGACCAAATGATGCAAGACATTGCTTCACTAATCGGTGATCAAACAAGAGTACTTTGCTTACTTAATGGCATTGGACATGAAGATACAATTGAAAAATATGTCGCTACCGATAAAATTTTCTTAGGAAATACCCTATGGACAGCAGATTTGATTGGACCTGGACAAGTTCGATTGTTTGGGGAAGGATCGGTTGAACTGCAAAACATTGGTGAAGGCAAAGAAGCAGCGGCCAAAGAACTGGCTGAGGTACTAACTGCTTCTGGATTGAATGCGTCATACTCTGAAAATATTCGCTATTCAATCTATCGTAAAGCCTGTGTCAATGGTACATTGAATGGTTTATGTTCAATTTTGGATGTCAACATTGCACAGTTTGGAAATACAGCCACTGCACGACAAATGGTGCAAACCATTGTTGGAGAATTCGCAGCTGTTGCGGCTCATGAATCGGTAGAACTAGATGTTCCAGAAGTCGTTGCCCATATTGAAAAAACCTATGATCCTGCAGGTATTGGCTTACACTATCCTTCCATGTATCAAGATTTGATCAATAATCATCGTAAAACGGAGATCGATTACATCAACGGGGCTATTTCGCGTAAAGGTCGAAAATACAATGTTCCCACGCCTTATTGCGACTTCTTGACCCAATTGATCCATGCCAAAGAAGATGTGCTTGAAGCGAAGTAGTAGTAAAAATAAAAAACTATGATATAAGTCTAATAATAAAAGATCCGAATCATCTATGTAATGCCCTGGTAGTTTAGGAGAACATCGTCACACATTTTGGACGTTCAGGAGCAATCAAACATTTATGGTCCGGATCCTTTTTTTTGTTCATATCGTAGTGACTTTAATTCAATTGACGATAAAGAATTTTTCCTGCTATTGCTTATTACAAATTTTACTTGTGATTAATTAACTTTTTTTGAAAAGTGACGGTATTGAGTAGGAGTCATCTGCATTTTGTTTTGAAAGAGCTTGAATAAGGAGGGCGTACTCTTGTAACCTAAATTTTCAGCGATAGTATCAATAGTCATGGAAGATTCTCTAAGTAATCTTTGTGCTTCAATCAAACGTTTTTGGTCGATCATTTCTTGAAAAGTCGCGCCAGTTTTTGTCTTGAGCATATTACCTAAATAGTTTTGGTTATAACCAAACTCCGTGGCTAATTTTTTGAGAGTGATAGTTGTGTAATGATCGTTAATATATTTTAAGAGTGCAGCTAAATCATTTCTTTGAGAAGTTAACGACAGTTCATTCAAACTAGGAATTGCTGCTAATTCCAATAAACATGATCCTAAAAGGAGACTTAAGGAACGATGATAGAAGATTTCTTTGAGATAAAATTTGTGAATCATCAAGAATAAAAGCTGATTGATGATCGCGTGTTCTTTTAAATCAAAAACTAAAAAAGTATTATGAACACTATCCTTTTTAGCAGCATTCAAAAAGAAGTCCGTGACTGGATTACTTGAAGCGGGCAAGTGGTTCAAGAGCTCTGTTTGTAAAGTATGTTTGTCAATTAAAATATTGAGAATCAAATCATCTTTTCCTACATAATCAATTTGCTGAATCACTTCAGTGTCCATAATAATCAATTGCTGTTCAGTGAACCTCCATGCCTCCCCGTTTATTTTTTGCCGACAACATCCTCTTAGAAGGTAATTCATTTCAATGAAACTATGAGTATGAGCAGACGTATAAGAGTAGCGATGATGCTTATTGATATAAATAGATCCCTCTTCAAAAAAATCATTAACGGGTATTTTTGGAATTACTGATCCATGATAGTCTAAATTCATTTCATTAATATTCTTCCCAGTAGTTCTTTGCTGGGCTTCAATTCGATCTTCTATATCAAAAAGTTTAATCAAACTTTCCATCCGTCAATCACCTAATTTTTTTATATAGTTAGTTCTATATATAAGTTATTCCCAATAAATAGTCAATATTTACTTTGCTATTAAAGGGTTTGTCAGATCAAACAAATAGCCTTTCAAAAAAATTCAAATTTATGACCTGTGAATTTGATAGTAAAGACCTACATTTTTGAAATTGTACCATTTTGTGTAAGCGTTTAATATAACCCTATGAACAAGAAAGGATGTTTCAAATGGACACAAATGGAAAGCAGCAATCATTAGTGAAAAAGTATTCTCCTTTAGCAACTGCAGCCGGTGTAGGTTCTATGTTGGGTTCTGGATGTATCGTTGGTCTCTCGGCAACCATACCGGTTTGGCAAAAAGGGTTGAACTTATCTGCGGGACAAGTTGGATTAATCTCTGGTGCACTAACCTTTGCAATTGCGTTCGGCTCTTTGTTTGCAGGACAAATTACAAAAATCTTCGGCCTGATTCGAGCGTTCAACTGGATCAATTTGTTTTATGCTATTGGAGCAGCAATTTGTGTATTTTCAGGAAATTTTGTGGCTTTATTATTAGGAGTCATCGTCATGGGGATTGCATCTGGGGCGGATTTACCAATCAGTTTAACCGTTGTCTCTCATGATGCACCAGATGAAAAAACTTCTGCAAGTTTAGTATCTTCGACACAAATATTTTGGCAAATTGGTATTTTTATTTCCTATATTTGTTCTTTCTTACTTTCCGGAGTCAATGGAGTTTTGGGAGCGCGTATTGTTTTTGTTATTTTATTGGTCTTTTCAATCTTTGCGTGGGTTTGGCGGACAGTCTCAAAAAAATTTCGGATGTTCCACGAAGAAGGTGCAGCACGTCAGTCTGCGTTGAATCTGGTTAGCAATCAACAAAAAATTTCACTAAAAGAGATTTTTAGTGGGAACAATGCAAAAATTTATCGCAACTTTTTCTTCGCTATTTTAGTCTTTTATGTTTGTTGGAATTTGTTAGCGAATACATGGGGACAATTTCAGACATACGCTTTGACTAATGCTGGTGCTACACAAATGCAAGCAACAGGGCTAGGTATTGTGCTGAATATCATTTCTTTAGTGACTACGATTATCTTTGCTTCAGTAGCGGGTGGAAAGCATCGGAATAAAGCATTTTTTGTTGGCGCTTTTGTTCAATTCATGGCAATGGTTGGTATGGCAGTTATTGGCGGTAGTGCAGGATTCATCGCATTGGCGATAACGATTGCTTTTTATAATTTTGGAAATCCATTAGCAGGGGAAGCCATCTATAAAGTTTGGACTCAAGAATCATTTCCAACAGAATCTCGGGCATTCTTACAAGGCGTTATCAATGGTTTTTCACGGTTGTGTTGCGGATTGTTTGCCTTTGTCACACCATTTTTGGTATCGCCAAACAATATTCAATTTTCGATGTATGGCTTTGCGGCGATTGTTCTAGTAGCAGCTATTGCAGGAGCTGTCATGATGAAATTGCAAAAAGGAGCTAAAACGAGAGCAAACAGTCGAAGAGATTCTAATCTAGCTGATTTAGTAAAGTAGTTGATCGATAGAATATAAATGAGTAAACGAAAGGAACGGATAATAGTGATAACAAATGAACGGCCACGATGGATCTGGTATGCTGGCGATTTTGAAATACGTCAAGGACTTTTACAAAATTTTTCTAGAGAAGAACGAGGATACGATTGGCCAGCTTACTGGTATATTGATGACTGCCATAAAAATGTAAAATTTAAACGTGAATATGAATTACAAAGTCCCACGACATTTGTTGTATATGCAACAGGGATTGGCTTTGTAGAAGTGAATGAAGTGAAATATTCTTTTGAACAAGAGATTGTCTGTCAACCCGGTTTTAATAAGATTAGGGTGAATGTAGGGAATCCAAACGGTTTGCCAGCCATCTATATTGAAGGAGAAAGAATCAAGAGTGATGAAGGCTGGTATTGCAGTAACTTTGTTGAAGAAGCTCCAGTAGGATGGAGCAATCTTTATATGAATAAAGAGCAAGACCCTAATAAAGTCTATTATGAAATAGAAACTTGTTTCCCTGTTTCGAAGACGGCGGTTGCTGGCGGCACGTTGTTTGATTATGGACGGACGATTTTCGGTTCATTAATGATCGATAAATTGTTGTCGGAGATACCGATATCTATTTGCTATGGAGAATCAGAAGCAGAAGCATGTGATAGTCAAATGTGTTATTACAAACAGGAAAATGTAAGAAAAGAAACAAACATTCGCAAACGTGCTTTTCGTTATCTTTTCATTCCTAATATAGCACCAGAAGCAATTGATATTCGTGCGATGCATGAATATCTTCCCATACACAATCAAGCCACATTCAAATCAGATGACTCTGTGATGAATCGAATATGGGATATATCTATAGAAACCTTTACATTGTGCAGTGGGCTTTTCTTTATTGACGGAATCAAACGAGATCGCTGGATCTGGTCAGGGGATGCTTACCAAAGCTATTTTATCAACCAATACTTATTCTTTGATGAAGATATCAATAAGCGAACGATCATGGCATTGCGAGGTCAAAATGAAGTAAAACAGCATATGAATACAATTGTTGATTATTCCATTTTATGGATCATAGGGATTGAAAATCACTATATGATGTCTGGGGACAGCTCATTTCTTGCACAGATTTATTCGAAAATGGTGACTATGATGGACTATCTTGAAAAACAAACCAATGAGTTAGGATTTATTTATGGTCGCGAAAAGGACTGGATTTTTATTGATTGGTCTGAAATAGATAAGGAAGGGACATTGGCAGCGGAACAAGTCCTGTTATTGAAAGCATACAAAGCTATGACTGTTTGTGGCTCTATCTTGAATCGTGATATTGATCACTCTGTGACAAGATATGAACAGTTGAAAGCTAATTTAATGAGTTATTTCTGGGATGAAGAAAAAGGGGCATTTATTGATTCTTATCTATCTGGAAAGAGAAATGTGACACGCCATGCCAATATTTTTGCGGTCTTATTCGACTTTGTAGATGAAACGAAAAAGCAACAAATTTTGAAAAATGTATTGCTTAATGATGAAGTCACTCAAATCACAACTCCTTACTTCAAATTCTTCGAACAAGATGCCCTTTGTAAACTGGGACAGACAAGTCAAGTACATGAGATTATTCTTGACTACTGGGGTGGAATGGTGGAACAAGAAGCGGTTACTTTCTGGGAGGAGTATATTCCTGGAGAAAGTGGAAATGCTATTTATGAAATGTATGGGGATCCTTTTGGGAAAAGTTTATGTCATGCATGGGGAGCCAGTCCTATCTACTTATTAGGACGTTATTTCGCAGGAATTCAACCTATTCGACCAGGTTATGAAACATTCTTAGTTGACCCTAAGCTCGATTCTTTTCATCAATTAACGTGTATATTCCCAGTTAAAGGTGGCTGGGTGAAGATTGAGAAGACAGATACGTGCTTAACAATTTGTACAAATCGAGACGGTGGGATCTTGCGGATAGATGGAAAAGAGCAGCCAATGTTTGCCAATCAACCTGTAAGTTATGAGGTTGTAAAAAAGGTCCAAGCTGGATTCATCAAAGAAAGGAAGAAAGCAATGAATAGTGATCGGTTAAAAGTGTCTGAAAAACTCGGATTTGCCTTAACAAATCTAGGGAATATCCCTATTATGACACTATTAAATACGTATTTGTTAATTTTCTATACGGATGTCATTGGTGTTAATCCAGCTTTGGTAGGAATGTTATTCCTTGTTTCGAGACTTTTAGATGGCGTTAGTGATCCACTTATTGGTTTTGTGATTGATCGTTTTCCAAGAACAAAGATAGGGAAATACAAACCTGTGTTGATTTTAGGAGTCATCATCTGTTGCTTAAACTATTTGCTTGTTTGGTTTTCGCCTCTCCTATTTCCAGCTCAAAAAATCATTGCTATTAGTATTTCTTACATCCTTCTAGGAATTACTTTTGATTTTATGGATATTCCTTTGAATAGTTTAATCCCCGTACTGACGCAAGAGGATGAAGGGCGTAATCAACTTTCATCAATCAAAGGGATTTCATATACGGTAGGTCCAGCTATCTTAAATGTAGCAGCACCTTTGGCAATCGCAGCTTTTGCAACGTCTTTGAAAGGATACGTTTTATTGATTGTAGGGACGGTACTAGTTGTTCTATTTTTTACGATTGTAGGGACGTTGATGGTAAAGGAAAGAGGGACGGAAGCTGCCTATGTAACAAAGCCGGTAAAAGAAAAATATACAATGAAGGATGCGTTATCTGTATTCAAACTGCGTCCAGTTGTTTCATTGTTTCTAGCAATGCTATTCATTACAGCGGCAACGAACATCTTCAATGGTTCACTTCTATATTATCTTAGTTATATTATTAGCAACCCTAAATTATTGAGTGCAGCCAGTTTCTTAGGTATGCTGGGGGCATTGGCAGCAGGGCTTCTGGTTCCAAAATTATCGCAGCGATATGGAAAAAAACATCTGTACATTACAGGTTTGGTATTGATTTCATTATGTATGCTGGGATTTCTGGTCATCAATCATCACTCAGCCGTTTTCGTTTTATGCTATTGCGGGGTGCAATTTGCATTAGGGTTGACGAATACACTGCAATACAGTATTTCGGCCGATAATGTTGATACGATAAGAAACGAATTAGACATAGAGGCGACAGCATTGATTGCTTCTCTCACTTCATTAATCATGAAATTTGCGATGGCTATAGGTGGTGCTGTTCCGGGATTTGTGTTAAGTTTTACCGGCTATGCAGCGAATCAGTCACAATCAAGCACTGCGGAAAAAGGGATTTTATTCGTGACTTTCGTTATCCCGCTGATTTTATATGTAGTGACGATCGCTGTGTTCAGCAGTGGTTTTAAAAGTAACAAAATTAAAAGTTTGCATGTGCAAAAACGAAAAACAATGAACTAAGAGCGAAGTAGCATTTTCATTAAAACGATCTTAAAGCGAGAAAAATCTATCTTGAAGATGGAAAGAAATAAATCCATTCTCCGGATAGATTTTTTCTGCTATTGTTATTCGACTAGCTATACGGATGCTTCGCAGGAAGAAGTTTTTGTTTACAGTATCCTCCCTCAACCTTCAGGCAAATCTGCCATGTATCTTTCGGTTCCTTGAAAGACGGCCAATTGTTCTACACCGAAGGAGCACAGCATCTGGCTCATTTCGGCAAATAACAAGCGATAATCACTGGACTTATGCGCATCTGAACCTAGTGTAAAGAGTTTGCCCCCCACACTTTGATAGAGCGGGATCGCATATTCGTAAAGTGATGCATTTTGATAAGGACCAAAGCTTTTGGCATTGACTTCAAAAGCTAGCTCGCGAGCGACGACTTTCTTGAAAATAACTGTCAGTTCTTTTTCGAAATGCTGTGCAAGTTCTTCTGCTGTAAAGTCGAAGCGCCGCAACCCGTAGTCAAAATGGGTCAGGATATGTCCGTCAGAAAAAGTATCTAAAACTGTGGCCATCTGATCAAAATAAGACTTGACGACGGTAAGTTTGTCTTTCTCCAATACGGCATCATCCATATAGTCAAAGGAACCGTTTTGATGGATGCTGACTAACTTCAGGTCATAAGGATGCTGATCCAGATAGTCGCGTATTTGTGTTTCTTGCCCAGGAACGACACCGATTTCGATCCCTTTCAAAAGTTTCGTTGCTGTTTGTTCCTGTAAAGTCTGATGGCATTGTTGAAGCTGTTCATAATCGGGAATATCATCGCGATAATTTGAATAAGGGTTCTTGAGATCAAAGTGGTCAGTCGCCACAAAAAATTCCGGTTGAAAAGCTAAATAATTTTCGAAGCGTTCTTCTGAATCAAAAGATAAAAAAGTATGCAAATGCTGATCGTAGTAATTCATAATAACCTCCTTTTTGTACAAGATACCATAAAAAGCGAGAAGCGACTATTTTTTCATAAAAAATCAGAAAAGCATTTCGTACAAAAATTCTTTGTTCTATAATGGATGAGAATGGAAGCAAAGGAGTAAATAGCAGTATGAGTATGTATCTTGAGATTCCGGAATTTGAAAGCGATTTTCGCTTTCGGACATTCCTTAATGATGGGCTGACGATCGTTTATCCCCATGTACATAAAGAAATCGAGCTGATTTATGCGAAACGAGGAAAAGTCAATATTGGGGTAGCTGATGAGATCATTGAGTTGGAAGAAGGCGAGCTGTACATTTTTGCCAGTGGCCAGCCCCACTATTTTTTGGCTTCTCCAGAGAGTGAGCGTTATGTGTATCAGTTTGATTTCGCACTGTTTGATGAAACCATTTTGCGAGAAAAAGAACTTTCTTTAAAAACACTTTTTGACGAGGGGGAACCCCACAGCAAGCATTGGCCAGTCAGTTTTACCGAAAAAATCACAGGATTGTTGATCGAACTCTACCAGTTAGAGGAAGAGCAAGTAGCTGGTAAACGCTATTTGACTATGGGTTTTTTGTATCAGTTGATCGGCGAATGTTATCAAGGGTTGCCGCCGCGTGCCAAAAAGATCGCTCCTTTAAAACGTTCTGCAGCTCAATACAAAGAAACGCTGCAACGTCTGGATGAAGTGTTTGAATATATTGAATCCCATTACCAAGATGTCTTAACGATGGAAGAAACAGCGAAGCATGTTGGATTCAGTCCCCATTACTTTACCCGCTTTTTTAAGACGAATACTGGAAAAACATTCATGCAGTTTCTGACGGAATACCGGATCAATCAAGCCAAATTCATTTTGGCAAACGAGAAACTTCCAATGGCAGAAGTAGCGGAAAAAGCCGGATTTGCCAGTGTCAAAACGTTCCATCACGTGTTCAAAGAGACCGTAGGACAATCCCCATTGCAGTATCAGAAACAATTAAATAATTGAATACTTGATGAAAGCTAGATCAACGAGCCAATCTTGTCAATCACTCGAACCCTTGAACAAGCGCAATTTTTAAGCGATTGTTCACTGTTTGTTTGGGTGCTTTTATTTGGTGTGAAGGAGTCTTTGATTCGTTTTAGTGAGAGTTCCATAAGATAAATTTCGGGAATTTTTTAAGAGGAAATTGGGAAGAACCTGTCAAATCCTTTCGCTATAATGAATGAGTAGAAAATAATAAGCGTTTTCAGGAGGAAAGAGATGACAGTAAGAATTGGAATCATTGGTTGCGGTGGGATTGCGAATGGCAAACACATGCCGGCATTATCACAAGTAAAAGAAGCGGAAATGGTCGCATTTTGTGATTTGATCGTCGAACGAGCAGTGGAAGCTAAAACAGCTTTCGGTACAGAAGATGCCCAGGTATTCAGCGACTACAAAGAAATGTTAGCAGAAGCTGAATTAGATGTTGTGCATGTTTGTACACCAAATGCTTCTCACGCGGAATTGTCCATCGCAGCATTAGAAGCAGATTGCCATGTAATGTGCGAAAAACCAATGGCAAAAACGACAGAAGAAGCAAAAGCAATGATCGATGCCGCTAATCGAACAGGCAAAAAATTAACGATCGGTTATCAAAATCGTTTTAGAAAAGATTCCCGCTACTTGCACGAGGTTTGTGCGGAAGGACAATTAGGCAATATCTATTTTGGGAAAGCCCATGCCATCCGTCGTCGTGCAGTACCAACTTGGGGTGTCTTTCTAGACGAAGAAGCTCAAGGCGGGGGACCATTGATCGACATCGGTACGCATGCTCTTGATTTAACATTGTGGATGATGAATAACTACCAACCTAAATTTGTTGTCGGAAAAGCTTACCATGAATTATCTCAGACAAAGAATGCGGCGAACGCTTGGGGGTCATGGGATCCAGAGAAGTTTTCGGTAGAAGACTCTGCTTTTGGATTTGTCGTGATGGAAAATGGCGCAACGATTTTCTTGGAAGCTAGCTGGGCGTTGAACAGTTTAGATGTCAAAGAAGCAAAAACAACATTGATGGGCAGCAAAGCTGGCGCGGATATGAATAATGGCTTAACAATCAATGGCGAAGATCATAGTTTGTTGTATGAAAAAAATATTGAGTTGGAAACTGGTGGTGTCGACTTCTATGAAGGGGACGGCGAAACGCCTGAAATCTTGGAAGCACAATCTTGGATCAACGCCATCATCAATGACACAGAACCTGTGGTCAAGCCGGAAGAGGCAATGGTAGTTACTGAGATTTTAGAAGCAATCTACAAATCCTCAGCAACTGGCGAACCGGTCTACTTGTAAAAGCAGTCGCTAAAAAGGAGCAAAGCATGAAACCAAAAATCGGACTACAGTTATGGAGCATCCAAGAAGCGTGTAAAGAAGACTTGTTCCAAGCACTTGAAAGTGTCAAAAAAAGCGGGTATGACGGAGTCGAATTCGCGGGTTACTACGGTTATTCCGCAACAGAGGTCTCAAACGCGCTAAAAGAATACGACTTGGGAGTTGCTGCTTCTCATCTACCCTTTGAAACATTGCGGGATCATTTTGAAGCAACACTGGCCTATGAAAAAGCGATCGGGAATCACCGACTCGTGGTTCCATATGCTTCATTTGAGACATTCGCAGAATGGCAACAGTTTGCCCGAGAGTTTGCAGAAGTTGCTAAGAAAGCAGCTGCTCAGGGCTTTGAATGCTACTATCACAATCATGCCCATGAATTTACCGAGATTCCTAATAAATCAATGATTGAAGAATTGTTAGCTGAAAATCCAGCACTTAAATTAGAAGCAGATCTTTATTGGATCGCTTATTCCGGCACTGATGTTTTCACTTGGTTGAAAGAACATCAAGAGTCCGTTGGTCTTTTGCATATCAAAGATATGCAGGAAGAACCAAAAGAAAGCACAGAAATCAATAATGGCATTTTACCTATCAAGGACTATGTCACAGTTGCGCAACAATTCCAATTGCCTTGGTTGATCGTGGAACAAGAAGCGTTCCAAAAATACGCACCTTTAGAAGCGACGGCCATCGATTATTTGCAATTAAAAGCTATCGTTGAGGAGGTTTACCAATGATCCATGTCACTGTTTGGAATGAATTTAGACACGAAAAAACAGATGAAACCGTTCAGGCAATGTATCCCGAAGGAATCCACGGACAAATCGCTGCCTTTTTGCAAGCAGATGATTTTCAAGTTCGCACAGCAACCTTGGATGAACCAGAACACGGATTAACAAACGAAGTATTAGCTGATACCGATGTGCTCGTTTGGTGGGGGCATATGGCCCATGATGAAGTACAAGACGAAATCGTTCAGCGCGTTCAACAACGGGTGTTAGAAGGAATGGGTCTGATTGTCCTCCATTCTGGTCACTTCTCAAAAGTCTTCAAGAAATTGATGGGCACTTCCTGTGACTTGAAATGGCGCGTGGATGATCAGCATTGTCGAATTTGGAATATCAACCCGAGTCATCCAATCGTAGAAGGTGTCGGCGAATTTATTGAACTTGAGAAAGAAGAAATGTATGGGGAACACTTTGACATCCCAACTCCAGACGAATTGATCTTTGTTAGCTGGTTCCCAGGAGGCGAAGTCTTCCGCAGCGGCTGCACCTTCCGTCGTGGCAATGGCAAGATCTTTTATTTCCAACCTGGGCATGAGACGTTTCCGAGTTATTACAACGAAAAAGTACAAAAAGTTATCAAAAACGCGGCACGTTGGTGCGCACCAACAGAAAATACGTACCCAACGTACGGCCATTATCAAGCCAATGAGGAGGTAGGCAAATGAAATTAGGAGTATTTACGCCATTATTCAATCATTTAACGTTTGAAGAAATGATCACAGAAGTTGCAGAAAAAGGATTGCAGACAGTTGAGATCGGTACAGGAGGTTCTCCAGGCAATGCCCACTTGGATATCGATAAGTTGCTTGCTAGTGAAGCAGACCGGAAAGAATATTTAGCTAAATTAGCCGACAAAGGACTAGAAATCTCGGCGTTAAGCTGTCACAACAATCCCATTTCGCCTTTAAAAAATGAAGCGCAGGAAGCAGATGAATTATTACGCAAAACGATCAAGCTGGCCAGTTTGATGAATGTCCCTGTCGTCAATGGATTCTCTGGTGTTTCGGGAGGAAATGCAACAGACACGCAAGTCAACTGGCCTGTTCTGCCATGGCCAACGGAATACGATGATAATTACAACTATCAATGGGAGCAAAAGCTGATCCCTTATTGGAAAGAAATCAATACCGAGGCAGAAGCTGCTGGTGTAAAAATCGGTATTGAGCTGCATGGCGGATTCTTGGCTCATACGCCTTATACGATGTTAAAACTTCGCGACGCTGCAGGTAAAGCAATTGGTTGTAACCTTGATCCAAGCCATTTGTGGTGGCAAGGGATCGATCCAGTGGCAGCAGTCAAGATTTTAGGTGAAGCAGATGCGATTCATCATTTTCATGCCAAAGATACGTATCTTGATCAAGATAATATCAACATGCATGGGTTGACAGACATGCAGCCATACAGCAATGTCAAAACAAGAGCTTGGACTTTCCGCTCTGTTGGCTGCGGGCACAGCTTGCAAGTTTGGTCGGACATCATTTCCGCATTGCGGATCTATGGGTATGATTATGTCTTGAGTATCGAGCATGAAGATCCAATCATGTCTGTTGATGAAGGATTGAACCGAGCAATCACTAATTTGAAATCGATTATGATCAAAGAAGAACCATCCGCAATGTGGTGGGTGTAACGAGGAGTATAGAAAATGAGTGCAATCAATTTTGTTGTCATCGGTTATGGCGGTATGGGTGCTTACCATGTGCACAACATCCTGCCGAATGAAAATGAACGGATCCATATTGTGGGAACCTATGATATTTCGGAAGAAAGACAAGCTATTTCACAAGAAAAAGGGCATAAAATCTATAAAAGTTATGAAGAAGTCTTAGCAGATGAAACCATTGAAGCAGTGCTGATCGCAACGCCGAATGATTTGCATAAGGATTTGTCGATCGCAGCCCTCAGAGCGGGTAAGCATGTTGTATGTGAGAAACCTGTTGCTTTAAACACTGCTGAACTAGACGAAATCGTTGCTGTGGCCAAAGAAACAGGCAATACATTTATGGTCCATCAAAACCGTCGCTGGGATCCAGACTTTCTGATCGTTCGCGATTTATATCGTAATAGGCAGATCGGTGATCTTTTCCAAATCGAATCACGGGTCCAAGGTGCAAATGGCATCCCAGGTGATTGGCGCCATGTGAAAAAACAAGGAGGCGGCATGGTATTAGACTGGGGCGTTCACTTGTTGGATCAAATACTTTGGTTAGTGGACAGTCCAGTGAAAGATGTGAAAGCTGACTTAAGCTATATTCTGGGAGAAGAAGTCGACGATGGATTCTTTGCTTTGATCACATTTGAAAATGGTGTCAAAGCAATCGTGGAAGTTGGGACCTCCAATTACACCCAATTGCCTCGCTGGTACATTAAGGGAATTGAAGGAACTGCTACGATCCAAGATTGGGCGTTGAATGGTAAGATGGTTCGGGCAACTGGCCGCGAAGATGTTGCCGCACCTAAACCTGTCCAAGCAGGTGTTGGATTAACGAAAACAATGGCACCGCCATCTGAATTGGCTGCAGAATCAATCCCATTTCCAGAAGCGAAAGCCGATTTTGATCCTTTCTACAAGAATTTTTATCATGTAGTCCGTCACGGTGCTGAACCAATTGTCAAAAATGAAGAAGTTCGCAACGTCATGGAATTGATCGAACGAATCTTTGCCGTAGCCAGCGCAAAATAAGAGCAATCAAGACACAGAAAAACGAATCCCGCCATAGCAAATGATCCCTGTTAAATCTTGCAGTCAAAGGAGAGTTAACAGAGATCATCAAGTGATGCAGGTGATTGTTTGCCTGTGTCTTTTTTTATTCCGAAATATAAAAATTGAAAAGCAGATCCTGCGGGTAATTGCCCCAACGATCGCCAAAAATAGTTAGACCGCCAGCGTTTTCTGCGGTTGCCGGTGCTGCAATTTTGAATGTAAAGAAATCACTGTGATCCAAATCGATCTCGCTTAAGTTATGGTCGGTCAGCTTTTCTCCGTCGATCGAAGTATCAAAACGGTTGATCCGCAGATGTTTCAACAAGCCGTATTGACTGAACTCATCGATCCACCATTGAGGGGTCAATGCCCCCCGTACATCTGAAAAGTTTCCTGGAACAGTATAGGTTCCTAAACAGACATCGTTGATATAGAAAGAAATATCACTCGGCCAATAATTATTGGAAATAGGAAATTCAGAAGCAATCTCCATGCTGATTTCCAGCATTTCGATTTTTTCCCCATTTTTTAGCGGTTTCGGAATTTTGTACTCTAAGAATCCATTGTTTAACCAGATAATACTGGCATCTACTCGTTCTTGTGCCAAAAAGGATTTAGGATCATCCAATGCGCCGATCAGGCGATCTTTTGTAGCCATTCCACAAGAAGCTTCGGCTCTAAAATCAGTGAAGTGACCAATTTTCACAGGTAATGAAGTCAAATTCATTTCTGGAAATACTTTTTCGGGGAAGTTGATGTTGATGAAATCAGTCTTTAAAGCTAGAAACTTCTTTTTCCAATCTTTTCCCGTTCCTTTTTCTAATCTGATCAATTGTGCCTGCTCTAATTTTTTGATGTGCTTGGTCATGAGTGCGTTGCTGATTGCCAGTTTTTCCCCAATCTCACTGATGCTTTTTCTTTCCCCGCCTAACTCTCTCAAAATTGCCAAACGCGTCTCATTGGCTAAAGCTTCATAAACCGGTAAAGAGGTTTTCTCTAAATTTAATTCCATTCTATTCACCTCGTTATACTTTTTTTGTTAATTGATTGCGCAGGTTTATTATAACATAACTTGATGATTTTACACTATAGTTAAACGATATAAATATTTTATTTTAGTTGTTAAATAGCTGTTGACAGCGCTTTATTTTGATGTTAATTTAACGGTGTAAACAGTTTGGTTTTTATTGTTGTTGAAAAAAGTAAAGTGAGTTGGAATATCGTTTTACAAATAAGTTAAATAATAGGAGCGTGGAAAAATGAAATTTAGTAAAGCAGCTATAGTAGTAGGGGCGACGTTGCTGTGTGGCATCGTATTGTCAGCATGTGGAAGTGGCGGCGGCAACTCAAGCAAGAGTTCTGAAATTTTGTTATGGTCATCCACAACTGGACCAGATGGGGAGAAAATCAAAAAGACGATTGACGAATACAATGCGACGGATCCGGATTTCAAAGTGAAATTAGTGAGTATGCAAGGGGATACCTTCACCTCAAAACTAACTACAGCAGGTAAATCGGGGAAAGGTGTACCAGATTTGGCTTTAGTCGCTTCAGAAGCACTTCCCACCTATAAGAACCAAGAGATGCTGGATTCTTGGGATGACATGATCAAAGGTACAGAGCTAGATCGCAGCAATTATGTTGAAGCAGCTTGGGATACCGGTACTCTTGAGGACAGCCAGTATGGGATTCCTGCCACCATGGGGTCGTGGGTCATGTATTACAACAAAGATCTGGTAGACAAATACATTCCTGGAGCATTAGATGATGGCATCGTGACTTATGAAGAAATCAATCAGGCAGGTGAAAAAGCAAAAGCAGATGGCGTTTATAGCTTTGGTTATACCTGGGGGATGCAGAATTATTCCAATCTATATCAGCAAATGGGCGGACAATGGCAAGATCAAGATGGCAAAATCAATATCGATAATGAGTATTCGTATAACACGGTACAGGAATTCAAAAATTTGTATGATGCGGGCTACATGGTGCCAGACGGGGAAGATGCCAATAAACTTTTTGCGAATCAACAGTTGATCTTCTTGCCGGAAGGAACGTGGATGTTGAGCAATATGGAAGAAATCAGTGACTTTGAGTGGGGAGAAACCTTTACACCGCAATGGGATGCGGAAAATATCGTTCAAGGATCGGGAGTTGATCAGTTTGCGATGTTTAAGACAAAAGAAGAACGCTCTGATGAAAAGAAAGAGGGAATGGTGGATTTCTTGACTTGGTTGCAGGCAAACCAGTTAGAATGGGTGAAATCTGGCGCCAATCCAACTTCACTAGCGATGCTTGACAATGAGGAATATGTCAAGATGCCGCAATCTTTCTTGTTGAAAACAGAAAAAGGACAGGCGGCGATCTCTGTGAATGCAGTCGATGGATTGTCTTACATTTTTGATGAATACGACAATCGTTCTTGGGACATGATCACTGGAAAAGCCGATATTAAAGATACCTTTGGTGAAATCCAAAAAGTCGTGGAAGAGAAAATGAAATAATCGCAGGGTCTGTGACAAAAGCTGAAGGCAAAGAAGATAGTGATCAGGCATGTCGAGAAGACACATACCAAAAGAGGACTCATATAAGATTTCTCAAAGAGTGGCCTTTTGATCTGGTTAGCTTGGCAACTTACACGAAAGAGCATCTTCCATGCAGAAGTGGTTTTTGTCACAGTCTTTTTCTAGTCGATTTTATCAAGGCATGAAAGGATGCGTAATGTATGAGTAGCAAAAAAAAGCTCAGTGGTTGGCCCGTTTTGTTTATCGGTCCCCACATGATTCTTTTTATTTTATTCTTTTTGGTTCCTGCTGTAATTGGTGTTTATGTTTCCTTTACCGAATGGGATCTTTTTAGTTCACCGATTTTTATTGGTTTAGACAATTTTAAGACGATTCTATTTGATCAAGACTCGCTGTATCATACGCAATTTTTCAATGGGATGAAAAACACGCTATTCTTTGCAGTGATATCAGTACCTCTGTGTATCGCGATTCCATTGCTATTAGCTGTGGCATTGTCCGCAAAGCCAAAGATGATGCGCTTTTTTCAATCGGTTCTTTACTTGCCGACATTGTTTGCCATCTCTGCTGTAATGATCATCTGGGGGTTTCTGTTAAGTAAATCCTTTGGCCCCATCAAAGAAGTTTTTGGGATAGATATCAATTTTGTCGGGACACAACCATGGGCCTGGATCGCGATTTTGATCGTAACGATTTGGTGGACATTAGGAGGAAATTTGATCATTTATGTAGCTGCGTTGAACGGTGTGCCCAGGGAACAAATGGAGGCAGCCGAGCTTGACGGAGCCAGCAGTGTAGTGAAGTTTTTCCGGATTTCGTTGCCGAGTATTCGGAATCAGCTGATTTTTACAACAGTCATGACGACTATTGCTCAATTCAATATTTATGGACAGCCATTGATGCTGACCGGGGGTGGTCCGAACAATTCGACGAGAGTACTCATGATGTATATTCAAGAGAATGCTTTTGGCAGTAGTACGTCCGTTGCTGGTATGTCATCGGCGATGGCGATTTTACTAGGGATCGTTATCATGATCGTTTCGGTCTTTCAATTTATCATGATCAAAAAATTAGAGAGGTAAGGGGACAGCCATGCGAGAAAATAAAGTAGGAAAAAGAGTCGCATTTATCGTATTAGCTATTGTTTGTATTGTCTGGATTTTTCCTCTGATATGGGCTATTTTTACCTCTTTCAAATCAGATGCTGAGATCCAAAAAGTTGGCTTTAGCCTGATTCCTAAAGAGTGGACCTTCGCAAACTTTTTAGGGTTGTTGCAGGGGAATGATTCATCGCCAGTCTTTCGCTGGTTTTTGAATTCGATGATCATTTCAACAGCCCACACATTGTTGGTGATGGTGATCGTTTCTTTTGCGGCTTATGGCTATACACGGCTGACGTTTAAAGGTCGAGACTTGATTTTTGCATTATTGCTGGGAACGATGATGTTTCCTGGTGTCGTCAATTTGATCCCCAATTTCAAAATCGTGGATACATTAGGCTGGACCAACACGTTTCTAGCCGTGATCGTTCCTGGCGCAGCAGGTGTCTATAACATTTTTCTAGTTCGTCAGTTTATCTTAGGGATTCCTAAAGAATTGGATGAGTCGGCTGTAATTGATGGGGCCAATGAATTTCAGATTTTTTATCATATTATTCTGCCGCTGATCAAGCCGGTTTTAACCGTCGTTGCGTTATTTAGTTTTACTGGTTCGTGGAACGACTTCTTGTGGCCTTCTATCGTTATGAGCGATATTGATAAACTGCCTATCACGCCGGGACTTCAGTTGCTGCAAGGGCAATATATGACGTATCCGGGAGTAGGAGCTGCAGGAGCTCTTTTAGCATTGATCCCGACATTCCTTTTATATTTAGTGGCGCAAAAGAGTTTCATGGAATCAATGTCATTGCAAAGTGGTATAAAATAAATTGTTTTTTGGAGGAACTATGAGCAGAAATGAATACCCTAGACCCCAGTTTCAACGAGAAAACTGGCTGAATTTAAATGGAGAATGGCACTTCGCCTTTGATGATAAAAATGTAGGACTAAAAGAGAAATGGTATCAAGAGGAGGAAGCCTATCCGCATAGAATCAAGGTGCCCTTCGTCTATCAAAGCGAATTGAGCGGGATCAACCAACGAGAACCTCACGATATTGTCTGGTATTACCGGACATTCACAGTGCAGGCAATGGACAGTCAACGTGTAGTCTTGCATTTTGGTGCGGTGGATTACGAGGCGGATGTCTTTGTCAATGGTTGTCATGTAACGAATCATCAAGGCGGTCATACCTCTTTTGAAGTAGATATTACCGATTATTTGGTCGACGGTCAGCAAGCGATAAGTGTGCGTGCATTTGATCCTCATGCAGATGAAAGTATTCCTCGAGGAAAACAATTCTGGGAGACAGAATCTGCTGGTATCTGGTATACGAATTCTACCGGGATTTGGCAGCCAGTATGGCTGGAAGTCGTTTCAGAGACTTATTTGAAAGAAATCAATCTAACTCCAAATTTTGATGAGGGGACCGTGACTGTTGAAACGATCTTGAATCAGTTCCAGCCGCAGTGTGAACTGGACTATCGGATCTCTTTTAAAGAACAGCTAATCGCAGCGGGGAGACTGTCTGCAGATTCGGCAAAAATGAAGTTCAATGCCGATCTTTTTCAGGAACATATTTTCAGAAGCAATTTCCATCATGACGGTTGGTCTTGGACACCGGAAAATCCCCAGTTATTTGATATTAAACTTTCTTTAATCAACGATGGAGAAACAATTGACTACCTGAAAAGTTATTTCGGCATGCGTAAAATCCATACGGAAAACGGCATGGTCTATTTGAACAACAAACCTTACTATCAAAAGTTGATTTTGGATCAAGGGTACTGGCCTAGTGGCCTCTTGACTGCACCGTCAGATGAAGACTTTAAAAAAGACATCTTACTAGCAAAAGAAATGGGCTTCAATGGTTGCCGCAAACATCAAAAAACAGAAGATCCGCGCTTTTTGTACTGGGCGGATCAGTTAGGTTTTCTGGTTTGGGGAGAATGTGCGGCTCCGGCGATTTACAATGAAGATTCTGTTGAACGACTGATGCGGGAATGGACCGAGATCATTGCCAGAGACTTTAGCCATCCCTCCATTGTGACTTGGGTGCCGATCAATGAAAGCTGGGGCGTGCCAAAGATTTCCTTTGACCGAACACAGCAACATTTCTCTCAAGCAATGTATCATTTCTTGCACGCATTGGATAAAACACGATTAGTGATCTCAAATGATGGTTGGGCAATGACAGAAACAGATATTTGCGCCATTCACAACTATGCCCATGGCCAAAAAGAAGAAACTGAGAAATATGATTACTTTAAAGAAACCCTCCGAACTCGCGAAAATCTGATTAAGCGGCTTTCTACTCCGTGGCCGATTTTTGCCAACGGCTTTTCTTATCAGGAGCAACCAATCTTGTTAACGGAATTTGGTGGCATCGGCTTTGATGTATCGGGACAACCAGGTTGGGGGTATACGTCAGTCGACAATGAAGTTGAATTCTTAAAGGACTACCAACGGGTGCTGTCGGCTGTCTATGCTTCAGTAGGGCTCTGGGGATATTGCTATACGCAATTGACCGATGTCGAACAGGAGATCAATGGGTTGTTGACTTATGACCGTCAGCCTAAAGTGGACTTGGCAGCAATCAAAGCTATCAATGATCAATTTCATGTTTCTCAAGTTGAATGATATGCAGACGGCAACATTGGAAAGGAGAGACAATGAGAAAAAATGGTATTATTTGTGCATTGATTTTGGCGACTCCTTTCGTAGGAGGTTGCGGTACTTCTCATGAAACGCTGGTTGACGATTTCACAGCGATCATCGACAACGATGGTGCAGACCCGTGGATTTTTCAAGATGAGAAATATTATTATTATACGAAAACTACTGGTAACAACTTAACCCTTTGGCGTTCGGAAAATCTGACTGAAGTAGCAGCGGGGGAGAAAAAAGTCATCTGGGAAATGCCTGCGGAGTTTGAAAGTATCTGGGCACCGGAACTTCATCAGCTGGATGGTACGTGGGTCGTTTATTTTGCGGCCAATCATCCCTCAGAAACCCACCGGATGTATGCACTAGTCAACGAAAACCAGGATCCTTACAGTGATGATTGGCAGTTGGAAGAAATCAAAGGACTGGATGACAAGTTTGCTATTGATGGAACTGTCCTCGAATTAGACGAACAACGGTATTTCCTTTGGTCAGGTTGGGAAGGATATGAAAATATTGCCCAAAATATTTATATTGCTGAAATGATCTCACCTACAGAAGTCATTGGTGAAAAGCAGCTGATTTCGACTCCGGAATACGAATGGGAAATGCGGCAAACGCCGTTGATTAACGAAGCACCTCAAGTGATCATCAAAGAAGATACGGTAAATGTGGTCTATTCGGCTAGTGGAAGTTGGGACAATGATTATGCACTGGGACTTTTGACAATGGATCGCCAAGATGATCCATTAGATACCCGAAGTTGGACGAAAGAATCCGAACCGATTTTTCAGCAGACAGAAACTGTTTTTGGTCCCGGGCACAATGGGTTTGCCAAGTCGAAAGACGGCACCGAAGACTGGTTGATATTTCACGCTGCTCGTTGGGATCATTCTGGCTGGCAACGCTCGATTCGTTTGCAGCCAATCAAATGGGAAGAAAACAAGCTGAAATTAGAAGTTCCTTTAGCGGATAATGAAACACAGAAGCTTCCCAGTGGTGAAGCAAAAAGGATCCGAATGACCGCCAGTGATGCGCTTCTTGAAGGTGATTTAGTAACAGTGACAGACGAGGAAGCATTGATGAAAAAAGTGGTTCAAGGGTTTGAATCGACCGAAGATCGTTTGGTTTTTCAACCAACAATGGGACAGGCTAGTGAAGCGACGGTCATCGTTTATCTTAAAACTCAAGATTATTTGTCATTGAATGAGCCCGTGTATGTTCAACTGAAAACAGATGATGACAGCCAACGTTTGGCGGTCTATCCGTCACAATACTATCAGCCTATCCAAACTACTATGAATTTGAAAGCAGGCACTATCAAAATCGAAGTGTCTTCAGAAATTGGGGTCGACACACTGAGTGTCGATCGGATGGAGATCATACCAAAAGAGGGAGAATAGTTTCTAGAGCTGCTTTCAGTGGTTTAGATATCATAACACTGAAAGCAATGGCGTGGCTCAAATGGCCATGCTGTGATCTGTCTTGTTCAATTTAGGGCTGTTCTTCGATCCGAATGAAGCAAACTAACATCCTAAAGCAGTGTCATGGACAGACGTGCCATGATACTGTTTTTTTTTTGAGTAATTAGGATGAGCCGCTGATAGAGCTCTAGGCCAAGATAGGCAGTTTTCCTTCTTCCATGTATAATAAAGACAAATGGGACGGAGCAAATCGTTTTACAAAGTAGACGTAAAAGTAAATGCAAATGAGGTGAATGGATGAAAACCAGGCAAGAAATGATTCGATCTTCAAACGGCAAAGATCAACTTTATGTGAAAATTTGGCAGCCGGAGGGACAGTCCAAAGGAATGCTTCAGCTGATCCATGGCATGATTGAACACATTGAACGGTACGATCCGTTTGCTCAATATCTCGTTTCAAAAGGATTCACAGTGATCGGTCATGATCACTTGGGACACGGGAAAACAGTAGCTGAGCAAAACGAGTATGGGACATTTGGAGAAACAAATGGTGCGGATTATCTTGTAGCAGATGTGGGATTGGTTCAGCGTTTTGCGTTGGAGCAGTTTCCAGCTCAACCTTATTATCTTTTAGGTCATAGTATGGGCTCTTTGGTTTTGCGCAATTTTTTGTATCAGAAAAATACAAAATTGGCAGGAGCAATCATTATGGGGACGACACTGGAAGCGCCGGCCAAAATGACCAGTGCCGCTTTATTGACGAAGTCGTTGATGCCTTTTCGACAGCAAGCATGGCCCTATCGCGTGATGGAAAATCTGGTTTTTGGTCAACATAATCGGCGGTTTCAGCCCAACCGAACGGCGAAAGATTGGTTGTCCAGTGATCCCCAACAAGTAGATGCTTATTTAGCAGATCCGCATACGCAATTTCATTTTTCATTAAGTGCCTATCGAGATTTGTTTTTATTGACAAAAAAAGCGAGTGCCCCCCGCCTGTTGCAGAAAATCGATCGCGAATTGCCGTTACTGCTGATTTCAGGAAAAGAAGATCCTGTGGGCCATTATGGCAAGAGTGTCCGTAAGCTAGCAAACTATTTGAACCAGCAAGGGCAGCGGCATCTGACAGTTTATTTGCTGGAAGGCGGTCGTCACGAGATCTTAAATGAAACCAATAAACAAGTCGTATTTCATGAAATCTGGCAATGGTTAGAAAGCAATTGAGGAACGTTATCAATTGCTTTCATCTTTTTTTCAGAAAATTGAGAATTTTAATTATTTTTAACCTTTTTTCATATTCCTCCTTCTGCTATAATGGGTGTCACATCTAACAACAAAGGAGAGATTTTTGTATGACTGTTTATAACTTTTCAGCTGGTCCCGCCGTCTTGCCCCGCCCCGTATTGGAAAGAGCTCAATCCGAGCTTTTGGATTATCGTGGCAGTGGGATGTCCGTTATGGAGCTGAGTCATCGGTCTTCCTTGTTTGAAGAGATCATTCAAGACGCAGAAGCCCTCTTGCGGGAATTGATGGCGATCCCGGATAACTATCGGGTGCTGTTTTTGCAAGGTGGAGCAAGTCTGCAATTTAGTATGGTGCCATTAAATTTAGCGAAAAACAAAAAGGCCCTTTATATCAACACGGGCTCTTGGTCAAAAAAAGCGATTCAAGCGGCTGAAGCAGTTGCTACGGTTGAGGTGATCGCATCAAGTGAAGATAAGCATTTTACTTATATTCCAGAAATCACAGTAGATAACATCGACCAAACAGCGACTTATCTGCATATTACTACGAATAATACGATTGAAGGAACAGCTTTTCAGACGATTCCGGATGCTGGCAAAGTCCCGATCATTGCTGACATGTCATCAAATATCTTGGCCAATGAGTATCGTGTAGAAGATTTCGGTATGATCTATGCAGGTGCCCAAAAGAACATTGGACCAGCAGGATTGACGGTGGTTATTATTCGAGAAGATTTATTAAATGAAGAAGCGGTCTTTGCTCCAATGTTGGACTATCGTCTTCAAGCTGACAACGGTTCCCTTTACAATACGCCGCCTACTTACAGCATTTATATCGCAAAACTGGTTTTTGAGTGGTTGAAAGAATTAGGCGGTGTAGCAGCGATTACTGCGCAAGACCGACAAAAAGCTGCACTGCTCTATCAAGCGATCGAAGCATCGAACTTGTTTAGCAGTCCCGTAGACAAAAATAGCCGCTCCCTAACGAACATTCCTTTTATCACTGGCGATAAGGAGCTGGATCGACAATTTAATGAAGCTGCAGAAGCAGCCGGCTTTAAAAACTTAAAAGGACACCGTTCGGTAGGCGGTATGCGAGCAAGTTTGTACAATGCGTTCCCTATCGAAGGCGTTCAGGCACTTGTCGATTTCATGAAATCATTCGAAGCGGAGGTCAAATAAATGTATCAGATCAAGACATTCAATGCGATTGCACCAGAAGGGCTTCAAAGGCTAAACAAAGAAAGATATGCCATCAATGAAAGTGATGAGCCAGAAGGAATCTTGCTGCGAAGCCAAAAGCTGCATGACTATCCTTTTCCAAAAAGTGTATTAGGGATTGCGCGAGCTGGAGCTGGTACGAACAATATTCCGGTCAAAGAATGTACAGAACAAGGCATCGTCGTCTTCAATACCCCAGGAGCTAATGCAAATGCAGTCAAAGAGTTGGTTATTGCAAGCTTGTTATTAAGTGTTCGCCCGATTCTCCAAGGTGCTCAATGGGTCCAAACACTGAACGGATCAGATGTAGAGGAACAGGCAGAAGCCAACAAAAAGCAATTCGCCGGTACGGAACTAGAAGGCAAAAAGCTTGGTGTGGTTGGGTTAGGCTCGATTGGTGCCATGGTCGCTAACGATGCCTACCGCTTAGGGATGGAAGTTGTGGGCTATGATCCTTATGTTTCGGTGGACACAGCGTGGACCATCTCCCGCAGAGTCAAACGGGCCAATGATTTAGCAGAAATTTTCACAACCTGTGATTTCATTACTCTTCACGTGCCATTGATGGAAAACACCCGCCATTTAGTGGGCAAGAATGAATTGGCCAAAATGAAGCCAACGGCTAAACTGTTTAACTTTTCTCGTAGTGAGATCGTTGATACAGCTGCAGCTCTTGCTGCGTTAGATAATAATGAGATTGCTGGTTATACAACTGATTTTGCAGATGAACGCTTACTGGGCCATGACAACGTGCTAGTTCTACCGCATTTAGGAGCATCGACAGAAGAGGCTGAGATCAATTGTGCCAAAATGGCTGCCCGCACATTGAAGAAATTTTTGGAGTTTGGGACGATCAAACGCTCAGTGAATTTTCCAACCGTAGAAATGGCGTTCCATTCGCCGTATCGTTTAACAGTGATTAACCGCAACGTGCCAAATATGCTAGGACAAATTTCCTCGATCATCGCTGAATCTGGAATCAACATCGATAATATGTTGAATCGCGGACGTGACGACTATGCCTACACATTGGTGGATGTCGGAGCAACAGATGCTGCATTGCTTGAAGCGGTGGCAGATAAATTACGAGCTAAAGAAGATATTATTCGCGTGCGAGTGATCAAGAATCAGGAGGTAGGCTATTAATGGTTCAAGTTTTTCCTTTTAAAGCAATCCGCCCACAAACTGACTTAGCAGAGAAAATTGCGGAGTTGCCCTATGATGTAGTCAACACGCAAGAAGCAGCGGCATATGCTGCCGGCAACCCTTACAGCTATTTTCATATCGATCGCTCAGAAATCGATCTGCCAAATATTGCTCCTTATGATCCGCAAGTGTATGCGAAAGCAGCAGAAAATTTGGCTGCTTTTCGAGAAAAAAAATGGCTGATCCAAGACAATGCACCGTCCTATTATTTATATGAGCTGACAATGGCGGGGCGGAGTCAAACTGGGCTTGTTGTTTGCACATCGATTGAGGATTATGTAGCTGGTAAAATCAAAAAACATGAGTTTACTCGACCAGAAAAAGAAGTTGACCGCATCAATCACATCCAAGCTTGTGATGCAAACACGAGTCCAATCTTTCTAAGTTACCGTCAGCCTGAGTCCTTAAAAAAAACGATCCAGGATTGGCAGAGTCACCATCAACCGATCTATGATTTCACGAGTTACCATGAGGTCCATCATCGGGTTTGGCTGATCGATGATTCTGCGGTGATTGCTGCTTTATCACAAGAATTCTCAGCGATTGATGCGTTGTATATCGCTGACGGCCATCATCGTACCGAGTCGGCAGTGAAAGTCGGCTTGCAAAAGCGCAAGGAAAAAAACAATAGTGAGGAAAGCGAGCGCTTCTTAGCGATTTTGTTTCCGGAAAATGAATTGGCGATCTGGGAATACAACCGAGTGGTCAATGTACCGATTCCAGATCATTTCTTCGATCATCTAGCAGAGAAATTTCACATTGAGAAGCCAACTAGCAGCAAGCCTTCTCAAAAGGGAACCTTCTATTTGTATTTGGGCCACGAATGGTTCTCTTTAACCATCAAAGAAGCAGGGAATGACGCAGTCGAAAGTCTGGATGTTTCTCTTTTGCAAAAAAATATCTTAGCGCCATTACTCGGTATTGAAGATGTCCGCACAGATAAGCGCATCGATTTTGTAGGAGGAATTCGTGGTCCAGAAGAATTGGAACGGATGGTGGATTCCGGAGAATGGACAATGGCCTTTTTGATGTATCCAACGCAGATGAAAGATTTATTGGCTGTTGCCGATGCGAATGAGATCATGCCGCCTAAATCTACATGGTTTGAACCCAAATTGTTAAGTGGTCTGTTTTTACATGATTTAGAAACCAAAAGCTAGAAAGCTAAAAAGAAAAAAGCCGCACGTCTGCAGAGAAATGTAGTGACCCCAAAAAGTTAGACTTTTATGGAGTGGAGAAATCCACTCCTTTTTTGTATGATAAGATTAACTGTTA